>DUNJ01000090.1 GCA_012839395.1 Tepidimicrobium sp. | reverse complement strand
ATGGTTCTTGATAGCACTTCTATTAATTTGCTATGGCATACCTTGTCAAAGAATTTTTCTAGGTCCATGTCTGCCACATATACAATACCGCCATTTACACCTTCCTTCAGATTCCACGTCGCCATGGACACCCTTGGTGTTTGGCTATGTCTTTCCCACTACTAGGGCAGACTAGGGACTTTCACCCATTAGATTGTACCCATGCTGGGCACACACAAAAAACCCTTCTCTCTGTATTAACAGAGAGAAGGGTTTTAAATCATAACCTTCCTCTTAATTCCATTATGGATTCTACGGATATCTGATCCTTGTTAATTTCCAAAAGCTCTATTGCCCTATCTAGGTCCTGTTCCCTTTCTACCTCTATTTCCATATATGGGTATGGGTATGTAGATTTATCCCATTTATCTAAATCAAACCGTATATCCTCATAAACATAGGAGGTCCTATCCTTATAGCCCTCATCTATTATCTTATATCCAAGCTGTTCTAATATCCTTATCAAGGATTCTCTATCTTCGATCCGACTACTTATTTCAATATTCTCCCTAACGCCCTCCTTGCTAATATTCTTCTTCAAGGTTAAATCTGTCCTAGTCTTCCCATTTAATAAATCCTTGGTCTCCCTTATTCTCAGATAGCTACCTAGGTCATTTTTAATAAATCTGTGCTCAGTATCCAATAGGATATTTATTTGATACTCCTTAGATACCAATTTAGCTCCAATGGCCATTAATCTTCGCTCCATATCCTTCAAATCCACTCCTAGTACCTTAACCTCAATCTCCCTATCCATTGTTATTACCCCTTTTCAATATAACTAACCATTATAAGCTGCTTCATCCACTATTACGGTAAAATCATGATGCAGCATAAGCAGAGATACAGGTAACTGGGTTGTTAACTTTGTTCCATTTATCATTTCTTTAATAACTGGGGCCTTCCTCTTACCATTGGCCATAAGTATTATCTTTTTAGCACGCATTATACTATTTATTCCCATTGTGATAGCCGTTTTAGGTACCTCTTCTATAGATTTAAAAAACCTGGAATTTACTTCGATAGTGGATCTAGTCAACTCCACTACAGAAGTGCCCATATTCAATCTCTCATCTGGCTCATTGAAACCTATGTGCCCGTTTTCTCCAACACCCAATATTTGAAGATCTATACCGCCCTTTTTCTCTATCAATTCGTCATAGCGCTTACAATATTCATCCAAATTCTTTGCTTTTCCATCTGGTACATATGTGTTTTCCAATTTGATATTTATGTGATTAAAAAACACCTCATTCATAAAATAATGATAACTGCTGGGATGTTCCTTATCCAACCCTATGTATTCATCCAGATTAAAGGTGATTACACTGGAAAAGTCTAGCTTTCCTTCATCATAATACCTTATTAACTCCCTATACATTCCCTTAGGTGTACTTCCAGTTGCCAATCCCAATACTATATCCGGCTTTTTTATAATCTCCTTTTTTACCATGTCGGCTGCTATCTTGCTCATTTCATCATAATCCCTTGCAACTATTACCTCCATATTAAATCCCCCTACTATATTATTCTTTTGAGTTTAAAATCCATATAATCACTGGAAACACAGTGAAATTGTATGCCATGTATTTCTCCCTCTACTATAAATCTATGGCCCTCAGCATGTAAATGACCATATATGCAGATATCCACATCATATTCCCTCATCAAATTCACAAAACTATTGGGAGTTAAATCCAGATTAAAGGGAGGATAGTGTAGCATAACTATCTTCTTTTTAACCTTTCCTTCAATGGAGGAAAGGGATAGCTCTAACCTATGTAATTCTCTATTAAATATCTTATTATCATGGGAATCAAATCCTTCCGCATCCTTGGGAGTCCAACCTCTGCTTCCAAATATTCCCATCTCGCCATATGTATAGCTATTATTGTGCAAAAATCTTATGGTCTTCAATCCTAGCCCATTCATCTTCTTCTGTCCACTCCACCAGTAATCGTGGTTACCCTTCGTTATAATCTTCTCCCCTGGTAGCTCATCTATCCTCTTTAAATCGTAATAGGCATCCTCTAACTTTAGGGCCCAAGATATATCCCCCGGCAATAGCACCAATTCTCCATCTTCCACAGAATCCTTCCAATCATCAAATATCTTCTTCTCGTGATCTATCCAGTTATCCCCAAATACATCCATAGGTTTTTCCTTAAAATAATCCAAATGCAAATCACCTATCCCAAAAATCAACCCAATCACCCCAGTTAATGTTAAAGTTGAATCTAAAGCCTCAAACAGCCAATTATCCAGTTCCATTGAGGTTAAAGTATTAGATTAACCTATATTAAAATAAGATTATACTTCAACCCTAGCTCCTTCAATACCTCCTCCTCCCTTCGATGGCAGGTAAAGAGCAATATCTGCTTATCCTCACATACTTCACCTAAAAATTTTAATATATTTCTAAGCCTTTCATTATCATACTGTATGAAACAATCGTCCAATATTAAAGGTAAGCTGCTTTCCTCTATGGAATTTATTATACTAAATCTTAGTGCAAAATATAGCTGATCTATAGTGCCACCACTTAGGCTATCTACATCTATCATCTCTCCGGTAATAGGATTTTCTATCGTAATATCCAAATCATCGCTTATGCTTATTCGATCATATTTACCACCGGTAACCCGATAGATTACCTTACTAACCCATTTGTTTATATCCGGTGCAAACTGTTCGTGAATAGCTTCAGATATCTTCTCTATAGCAGCTTTGGCTATATTAATAGATTCTATTCTATCAACAAAATATTGAATTGACTGCTCTAACCTATAAATTTCTTCCTCTATATTGACTAGATTACCAACCGCTTTATCTAGCCCGTCGATCCTCTCCTCCAACCGAGTTAGATCATTTGTCAAAGTAGATAGAGCCTCCTCTTCCTCCTTTATATCGGCAAGTATTAAATCCTTGTCCATATCTTCTGCCCCATCAATATATGCCTTATCGTACTGATGAGCCTTATTTTTTAATTCCTCTAAAGTTGTATCCCCCAATAAATTATCCAATATCTCCTTTTTGCCATTCCTATCCTTTAACAAGCTATCGTAAAGATTCTTTTTCTTTAACCCTTTTTTAAATTCATCCAAGGTTGTGGAACTATTCTTCTTCATAAGTAAATCCATCTCTTCTATAAGTTCTTGCTTTTGCTTTCTCTTAACCTCTAGCTTAATTTGGAGATTCTCTTTATCAGCCTTTAGCCTTCGCCTTCTACTCTCTCTATCCTTTCGGCTTGCAAACTTTAATCTAATATCTTCATATAATCTATTCAACTCAGTTTTAGATGAACAATCGTATTTTTTCATTATAGCATCTTGCTGTTTATTTATCCATTGTATTTTATTGCTTTTTTCATCCTCTTCCAATCGATTTCTTGTAATTTCCTCCCTCAATCCTTCCATTTCCTCCTTATTTCGTCTATATAACCCATTAAAATAGAAGGCTAATCCTGTTGATAAAGGGCTCGCAAACATGATCATAGGATTTAACAATCCTAATACTAATAAAACTACCGTCAATAGTATCGACACAAGTCTTTGATTTTTGGATCTTTTAAGCTTCCCCTCCATATCCAACAATCGAGAATTCAGTATTTCCAACCGGTTTTTCCTACTGCTCATTATGAGTTCATTTTTCTCTCTATCCATCTCATCGTATCGGTCCATGTCTTCATATAGTTTATCTACCTTTATCCCGTCTATCACCTTAGCATCTTTTTCAATCCCTATCTCTGCTAATTCATATTCTATACCTTTAAGCCTATCGGATAAATCTGCAATCTCTCTATCTAGGTTCCCCCTATCACTATCTAGTTTTAATCCCTTGGAGTAATCATCAAAAGACAGCTTGGAATAGACCTTTAAATTTTCAATTTTTCCATCAATTGATTTCAATTCTTTCTTTATATTCATTATTTCATCGTATTTTTGCTTCGCCCCAAGTATCTCAACTTTTTTTAGATCTTCTTCTAATTTTTTTATCCTGGACCTTTTGGCCTCTATCCTTTCTCGTAATATATAGGATTCATCAATATATCTATCATATTCTTCCCGCTTCTGTAAAATTTCCTTCCGTTCCTCCATCAATCCTTTCAGTTGCCTTAAAGCCTTGCCATAAGGCTTGGTATATGCATTTTTAGTGCCTATAGATTCCAACTGCTTGTCCAATTGGGATATAGCATCTTTCACAGATATATCATCATCCAGGCTGGTACTTATATTTGCCAATCTATCTTTAACCTCTGCGGACAAGTTAGAATCTATCCTGTTTCCCAGTTGCTTTATAGAAACCGTATTATTATATACGGTAGTATTAAAATCGAAAAAATACATACCAGGTAGATGAACTTTTACCCTTTCTCCAGCATCTATATTCTTTGTTATATCTTTTCCAGTTAAATCCTCATATACCCTTACCTCCCCTTTTCGAAAATCTCTTTCGATCCTATAATCTATACCATCTTTGCTAAATCTTAGTACTCCCTTATACGATTCTCTACCCCAAGGTCTATATTTTTCATATTCCTCCCTATAATATCTCCTGGTAACATAGGGCCTTAAAAACCCATAAAACATCCCATCTATAAAATTATGTATTGTAGTCTTCCCCGATTCATTCTCTCCATATATTATATTTAAACCCTCTTTAAACCGGATCCTTTTCCCTTGAAACTTTCCAAAGGATATTAGGTTCAATTCCTTTAATTTCATTATGCCACCTAACCTTTCATCAAAGCATCTAGTCCAATATACAGTGCATCCCTTATAAGCTTGTCCTCTAAATCCTTATTCTTCATCTCCCTTATAAAGTAGCCAATTATATTGTCCTTATTAGCATCCTCCAAGGCTTCTAAATCATAATCGATCACAGTATCATCTATTAGCTCTATATGATAAAAGTAATCAGATAGATCCCTAGCCATATCCTCAAGGTTGAGGTCCAAATCCCTATCCACCACACCCTTCAATATCACCCTATATAGATTTGCCTTACGGTTAGATTCCTCGTCAATCTCCCTTATCCTATCCATTATATCCACATATCCCATAGTACCGTTTATAGTTAAAGTTTTTTCTAAAAACATCCTACGGCTAAAGGGTATAAGCCTTATATCGGTTCCATTTTTATCTATTATCCCTTCTATAATTCCACGAATTCCAACTTCAGCAAAATTTAATGGCTCTGGACTACCACAATAAGCCATTTTATTGGAAAACAGAATTGGCTTGTGGATATGACCTAGTCCAACATAATCAAATCCAATGCTTTCCAGTAACTTTCTATCCAAGGGGAGATATATGCTATCCCTATTAAAAATATCCCCGTGCAAGATTAATATATTGATTCTATCCTTATCTACGCCCGGAAATTTTGCAAATATATTGGTTTGATCTTTCACATCATCCCAGCTATATCCATATACTACGACATTCTTATCGATAAATTCTTTTTCTCCTATTTCTCCCGGAGTAAAAATAGTTACATGTTTGGGCCAATCCACTCGATTATATAGGGAGTTCTCTCTTAACGGATCGTGATTGCCAGCTACAATTATTATCTCAACATTGGAGGCTTTATCCAAGTTATCCCTAAGCCTCTTCATATCCCCCAATGTAAAATATTCCTCTTCAAATAGATCTCCCGCTATAAACAGAAAATCCACCTCATCTTCAAACGCCTTATGCACTATCCTTTCAAATGTATTCCATAGTTCCGCCCTTCTAGCCTTTGCCTTATCTTTATGGAAACCTGCATTCCTAAATTGTAAACCCAGATGCAGGTCTCCCGTATGTATGAATTTGATCATCCCTACACCTTCCCCTTCTAGATGGTATGTTATAGCTATTATATCACAATTTATTAACATCAATCCATTTTCAATATCCACTCCTCAATCTCCCTTGTAAAGCCAGTTGCCATATCCTTATCCTCGCATATATTTATATACCTTTTCATAATTTGATCATATCTCAAGTGCTCAGTCCAATGATCCAATATTAATATCCCCTCCCAATTATAGATAGTACTAATAATATGGTAACCGATTATATACATATTCAGCTTAGATATAGTTTCATAATCCAGCTTATTCCCCTTAATATCAAGTAAGATATTACTTAATAAATCGAACTGCCCCTTACGCAATAATAGATTTCTTCTGGTTAACCCGTTGATTAGATCATCATTTTTTAATACCGGCCCATGTTGTACAAGGCAAGCTATCCCTTCCTCTATGGACCTACCTATAATCTCATATATGGCCCGCTTCCACCTGGATCCCAAGCTCAATAAACATTTAATCCTATTTTCCAAGGGAATTCGTCTACAGTGATATAATTCATGGCTCAATATTCCTATGAAATCATTCATCCTACCTATATACTTACCATAGTTTATAAATACATTCCTTCTGTTTAGGGTAAATCCAGCATTCGTTCCACCAGCATATAGATAAATATTAGCCTTAACCGTCATATGCCTGGGAACTATCTTATACACTTTACTTAGCGCTTCATCTATTATACATCCACGATTGTTCTCTATATAGTCCATGTCTCTTTTTAATTGATCTAATCTACTCCTAATGTTATTAAACCGATATTCATCCTCATAGTTTTTATCTGCAACTACTCTCCCCAATTCTCTTTCCATTCGTTTTCTACTCGTTTTCCTATCACGTCCACCCTCATATTTTATAAATTTCTTTCCTCCTTTAGTCTTTATAAATGCATCAAGTTCTTTTTTGTCTAATCCATTTCCTTTCAATATACTATATAGCTTCACTATATAATCCATATCTATATCCATCTGCCCACTCCTATCTCAAAATGCTTATAAAATGCTTATATTTTATATATACAGAAATTTATAATAGGTATGAATTGCTTTTATTCATCTATAAGTTTTAGTTCAGCACTTCTAGAATAAAACCGCATAATATAAATCTGAGAGGAGGTGTCCCTATGCCCTGTAAACATCAACCTATTGCAACAGCAAAGATAATGGGAAGTGGCATAGCCCCAGATATATTCGGCAATATATTTTTTTACGATGTTCCCGGTGGAACTGAAGTATATGTAGAGGTATGGGGTTTACCCTTATACCAACCTGCGAATGAAATAGATCAGCCCATAGGCCCCTTTGGATTTCATATCCACGAATATGGAATTTGCGAAATTACAGATCCAAATGATCCTTTCCAGTCAGCAGGAGGTCATTATAACCCTACTCATCAGCCTCATGGAAACCACGCCGGAGATTTTCCCGTGTTATTTTCAAATGATGGCTATGCTAGGATGAGCTTCTTCACAAATAAATTTAAACCCGGGGACATTGTAGGAAGATCCGTAATAATTCATCAGAATCCCGATGATTATAGAACTCAACCTGCAGGAAATTCAGGAAAAAGAATAGCATGTGGGGTTATATATGAGTTTTGTTAATAAAAAGGTTGTGGCGAAACTAGTTGATTAGCTTTCGCCACAACCTTTTAAAATCTTTATTGTAAGGCCAATCTTTACATTCATTACATTTGTATACTCTCAAAGTTTGAACATAACCCGTTTTTTCGCCTACGAAATTCACCTTTTTGCCTCAGTAGTTTCTTTCGATTTCTTGCATTCGTAATAATCGCCTTGCTTGTGATAGATCAATGTGTTCATTTTTAAAAGAATATTGATAAATTGATCTAAAATGTTTTCAGATATAGGTTGTGGATGGTTTCTAAATCTATTTATCGTCGAATAATTAGGTGCGGGTTGTCCATCTAAAAGATATATTACTCTAAGATTATATCGACACATTTTTTCGATATCTCTACACGAGAAAATTCCTTCACTGTAGCAAAACAAAACCTTCCCGTCATCTTTTATATATGTCATCGGGTAGAAGGTAACTAATTATTTTAGTTGCCTCCGTATACCGAACGGTACGTACGGT
>DUNJ01000004.1 GCA_012839395.1 Tepidimicrobium sp. | reverse complement strand
TATTTTTAATTGTTTTCCAACAATTAATTGACCCCTAGTTGTCAAATCAACTGCAACAACTTTTAAACAAAAGGTTTGCTACATTTAGCTATCACCTTCTCTCCCCTAGGGGAGAGAAATTTTTTGTAATTGGTTTTCCTTTGGGGATGAATTCTCTTAATAGTTTATTAAAGTTTTCATTTGTACTACGTTCCCAGGCTGAATATGCATGTGCAAAATATATGAGTGTATTATCATCTTCTAATTCGCTTGCTCCTGCAAACTCTGATTCATTATCAAATGTTATTGTAGAGAATAGTTCTTTGTTTAATTTGATAATATCCTTTAACTTCCTTACTATTCCATATCTTACTTTTCGTTCACCTAATGATAATGACACTGGCTGGTCCCTACCTTTTTTACCTTGTACTAAGTCTGCTTCTCAATGGCCGAAATCTTTTCTTTTTAGTACATCAGGATCTCTTTGTGGGAGAGATAAGACCTTCTCTGATGTATCTATAAACGGTTTTAAAGGTAGGTATATTAACATCACGTGGATTCTTTTTCTTATAACAATCAATAAAGGTTTTTATATTGTACTTTCTATTTTTCTCATATACTAATTGCCCTGTATCGGAATAATATATTTCTACTTCCTTTAAGATTCCATTGATACTTTTAGTTGTTTAACCGTACCTCATTTTATTTCACGATATATAGTTGATCTATTCCGTCCCAATCTCTTTGCAATCTCTGCAATGGTTATCCTTTGATTTAGCCACTTTTCTATTAATTTTCTTTCTGTAAAATCTAAATGGGTGAACTTTTTATCTTCTTTTGTGTTATAATCATGTTTAGACATATTGCTTGCTTCCTTCCTAGCTACTGATAGCTTAAGTATAGCAAACTCTATGTCTTTTTTAATTGTTGCAGTTCATTTTACAATACACCACAATTAATTGACACTATTAGCTACAATTATTTCCTTGACATAGGGACTGAAATAAGTTAAACTATAGTTGTACATTTAAATATCTAATCGTAAATTTCAATCAACCTAACAATACAATTCATACTAGATTCATATATATTTAATACATAAGACTAGACCAAAGACATTCACTAAGTTTATTTAACCTATTGTATCCGGTTTATTTTTGCCCTAGAACATTTTAATGCTTAGACATTTTAATTATACATCAAGAGATATAGACTTATTTACAGGCTAAGGTTGTTTATTAATATAACAAAGGGGAGGTGAACAGTTAAGATGGCAATAAAGCATGGTAATAAGGTCTCTGTAATCGGGGGGGCTGGTGCAGTAGGGGCAACTGTTTCATATGTATTAACCCAATCGGGTTTAATTCAAGATCTAGTTTTAGTAGATATAGCTAAAGAAAAAACCGAGGGGGAGGCACTGGATTTAAACCATGGTGCTTCTTTTATCGATCCTATGAATATAAGAGCTGGTGGTTATGAGGATACTAAGAATTCCGATATCGTTATAATTACCGCAGGAATTGCACAAAAGCCCGATCAAACAAGAATAGAATTAGTAGAGAAAAACATAGAAGTAATGAAGGATATAATCCCAGAGGTTACTAAATACAGTCCTAATTCAATTATTTTATTAATAAGTAACCCAGTAGACATATTAAGCTATATAGCCTACAAACTATCTGGATTCCCTAAAGGTAGAATCATAGGCTCTGGGACTGTATTAGACACGTCCAGATTTAAATTTGAAATAGGAAAACATTTTCAGGTAGATCCGAGGGATGTAGAGACCTATATATTAGGTGAACATGGGGATACATCATTCCCAGCTTGGAGTTTAACTAATATAAAAAGCATTCCAATTTCAGAGTATGCCGAGTTAATGGGTATTGAGTTTAATGAGGAGTTTAAGTATCAAGCCTATGAAAACGTTAAACAAGCAGCTTATGATGTTATAAACAAAAAAGGTGCTACGTATTATGCTATAGGATTATCTGCAATGCATATTGTAGAATCAATATTAAAAGATATGAGACGTATATTACCAGTGTCTACTCTAATAAATGACTATTATGGGGCTGACGACCTTTATCTAGGTATGCCATGTATAGTGGGAAGGAATGGCGTAGAAGAAGTATTGAAAATTAATCTAAGCGAAGAGGAAATACAAAATGTAAATAAATCAGCCAATGCCTTGACAACAGTTCTAAATGAATCATTTAGAAAATAACGCAAAATTATCAATAATGAATATCAATTTTCCCATATAATAGATTTATAATATAATATTGCTTACAAATTTGAACACAAAATTTGCAGAATATTATCAATGTTATAAAATTGTTTAAGCATTAAGGTGCTTGTAACCAATTTTCAACCTAGCATTAGATTGAAAATTAGTGTTAGACAATATAAATATTAAGGGGGATAGAATTGTTAGCATTAATAGCTTTTTTACCTATTTTAATTGTTGGTGTTCTAATGGCGGCTAGAGATTGGCCAGCTACAAAGGCTATGCCTGTAGGTTATGTACTAGCATTAATTATTGCAGGTACTCTATGGAATATGCCACCTAAATGGATGGTATCAGCTACCATTGCTGGTGCTATTAACGCACTAGATATTTTATTTATTGTATTTGGGGCTTTGTTAATACTTGGTACATTGACAGCAAGTGGTGGAATAGATGGGATATCCCATTCACTAGCTCACGTTTCAAAGGACAGAAGAATTCAAGCTTTATTAATTGGTTTTTTAATGGGAGCCTTTGTTGAAGGGGCTGCTGGATTTGGAACTCCAGCTGCAGTTGCTGCACCTTTACTAGTTGGAGTAGGTTTCCCTCCATTAGTTGCAGCTATGATAGCATTGATAGGAAATAGTACTCCAGTTCCTTTCGGAGCAGTTGGTACTCCGATAGTTGGAGGTTTCTCACATTTAGAGGGCCTTCTAGAGATGCATAATTATCCTTATGGTTTATACGAATTTTTAAAAAGTATCGGTGCTTTTACAGGCATACTTAAATTGTTAGTAGGTTCATTCATGCCTTTAGCAATGGTATGTGCTATGACTCTATTAATGGATAAAAGCATAAGGAAAGGTCTAGAAGTTTGGAAATTAGCACTATTTGGTGGATTTGTATTTACAATACCTCAATCTATAATTGCTAACTTTGTTGGTCCAGAAGTTCCTTCCCTGGTAGGTGCTTTGATAGGAATACCAATATTTGTTATAGCAGTTAGAAAAGGTCTCTTTGTACCAAAAGAAACTTGGGACTTTAAACCTCAAGATCAATGGGAAGACGATTGGGAAGGCAATATCAAAGCTGGAACGACAGACGAAATAGCTGCTACTGCTGAAATTATGAGTCCTGTTAGGGCTTGGGCGCCATATGTAATAATAGGTCTTTTATTAGTACTAACTCGCTTGAAATGGTTGCCATTCCAAGCTATGGTAACTAAATGGACTATAGCTTGGAACGATATCCTAGGTACTACTATAAGTAGGGGAATTACACCATTGAATAACCCCGGTATTTTCCCATTCATGTTCGTAGCATTGTTAATACCATTTATGCATGGATTAGATCGTAAAAAAGCAAATCGGGTTTGGAAAGATACAGTAGTCCAAATTGGGCCTACAGCTATAGCATTATTCTTTGCCCTTGGATTAACCTATGTTATGATGAATTCAGGTGAGGCTCATGGGGCCGATTCAATGTTAATAGTTATAGCTAAAGCTTTAGCTAGGTTAGCAGGTAAGTCGTGGTATATATTTGCTCCAGTAGTAGGTGTATTAGGTGCATTTATATCTGGTAGTAATACTGTATCTGATATTATGTTTGGTCCACTTCAATTTGATGTGGCTATTGAAACTGGATTGCCAGTAATCCCAGTTCTTGCACTTCAAGCACTAGGTGGAGCTGCAGGTAATATGATTTGTGTTCATAATGTTGTTGCAGCATTAACAACTGTTGGATTGGTAGGAAGTGAAGGAAAGGTAATTAAAAACAACGTCGGAATATCTCTTGGTTACGCGATGATAGCAGGAGTTGTTGCAATGCTGCTTATAAATGTATTCGGATTTACTTTCCCAATTTAAATAAAAATATAAATTATTTAGTCATCTCTTCCCTCAAAGGGAAGAGATGACTAAACTATAACAAAGTATAATATAGCACAAATTTATTGGGATTTACATATCTAAATATGCTTCAACATTTACAATTATATTAAAATTCAAGGGGGATAAAAAATGAGAATTGCATTTTTCAGTACGAAACCTTATGATAAAGAAGCTTTCGATCCATTAGCAAAGGATATGAATATTGAAATTGATTATTTTGGGGAACAATTAACTCCTGAAACAGTATCATTAGCTAAAGGATACGATGCAACATGTAGTTTTGTAAATGATAATGTAGATGCTACTGCAGTTAAAGCGTTAAAAGATTACGGAATTAAGGCTATATTATTAAGATGCGCAGGTTTTGACAGTGTAGATTTAGATAAAGCTAAAGAGCTTGATCTTCCAGTTCTTAGAGTTCCTGCGTATTCACCAGAAGCAGTTGCCGAATTTGCAGCTACTCTACTACTAGCGGTTAACAGAAGGGTTCACACGGGATATAATAGGTCCAAGGAATTTAACTTTGAAATAGATGGCCTTAGAGGAATGGTTTTAAAGGGTAAAACTGCAGGGGTTATAGGAACAGGAAGGATTGGAAAGGCAACTATTAATATATTGAGGGGGTTTGGAATGAATGTTATAGCATATGATATATATCAAGATACTGAAAGTGATATAAACTATGTATCTTTAGATGAGTTATTTGCTAAATCAGATGTTATTACTCTTCATACCCCATTAACTCCTGAAACAGAGCATATGATCAATTCTGAAACCATAGCTAAAATGAAGGACGGAGTTATATTAATCAATACTGCAAGGGGCGGATTAATAAATACTGAAGACTTAATCAAGGCCCTTGAAGAGGATAAGTTTAGAGGTGTTGGTTTAGACGTATGTGAACAAGAAAGTGAATATTTCTTTGAAGACAATTCTCATGTTATAAATAAAGATAGAACACTACAAAGACTTGTATCCTTTAATAAAGTACTATTAACAGGACATCAGGCATTTTTTACAGACGAATCTATGGATGCAATTGCTGAAGTTACACTTAATAATCTGAAAAACTTTGTGGAGAATGGGGATCTAACCAATGAGGTCAATCTATTCTTAGAAAGTATACAGGGATAATTAAAAATAATTAAAACCCTAGTTGTCAAATCAACTGCAACAATTTTTAAACAAAAGGTTTGCTACATTTAGCTATCACCTTCTCTCCCATAGGGGAGAGAATTTTTTTTGCACCTCTAGCATGGGTAACAAGGCCACAAAACAATTGTTTAAGTTTTTGGAAGGCACTTAGTTTATCAAAGAATCTACTATATATAGATTCAGAAGGTGTTCTATCAAGAACCTCAAAACCACAATAATATCTTAAAACAGGATTTTCTTTAGGATTTAGAACTAAATCCTTAATAGTTTGAATTTTTTCTACCTGCATTGCTATTAGAAAATATATTAGGGTTTCAGGATCATAGCCCCTTGGACCCTTAGAACCATAAGCTTTCCTCATAGCATTAGCAAGTTGTGATACATTGATTTGAGATAGGATTAATTCTAATCTGGTTTTTTGTTGAAATTTTATGATTTCCTTGAAGGAAAATAGAATTAGTTGGCGAATATACATATTAAGTGGTTTCACTCCTTTTGCTCGGATGATTTTGTTTGTCACTTAATATATTCGACATTTATGGGGTGAAACCATTTTTGTTTTCGAATAAACTTTAGTAAAAGCAATGGTTTTAGAATATGAAATTTATTCAATTATAAAATACCTAAAAGTTTAGTAGAAAATAGATGTTATAAAAGATCCTATATCAGAGGTGCCTTCCTAGGCGGAGGTTCCATTAGCAATCCGGAGAAAAGCTATCATATGGAGTTTGTTACAAGTCATGAAGAATATGCTAAGGATCTGTCCAACATCATAAATTCTTTCAACCTGAATTCTAAGATAGTAATGAGAAGAGATGACCATGTAGTCTATGTAAAAGAAGGAGAGCAGATAGTAGATATTTTAAATATAATGGGAGCCCATCAAGCTCTACTTAGAGTTGAGAATATTAGGGCTATGAAGGATGTAAGGAATAACATAAATAGGATAGTGAATTGTGAAACTGCAAATTTAGATAAGACAATAAATGCCTCCATGAGGCAGGTTGAAAATATAGAGTATATAGATGATGTAATGGGCTTGGATAAACTCTCAAAGAATCTACGAGAAATAGCAGAGCTAAGATTGGCCCATAGGGAGGCCAGCTTGAAGGAGTTGGGAGCTATGCTATCCGTTCCTGTAGGAAAATCCGGTGTAAACTATAGACTTAGAAGAATAGAAGAAATCGCAGAAAGATTGAGAGGAAAGGAGAAATACAATGCAGGAAAAAGAGGTAATATTGAACAATGAAGGAGGGCTGCATGCAAGGGCAGCTGCCCTATTCGTTCAGGCTGCCAATAAGTTTATTAGCGATATATATGTAGAATTGGATGGGACTAGAACCGATGGGAAGAGCATCGTGGGCATTATGTCCTTGGGAGCCTTCCATGGAGAAAGGATAAAATTGATAGCAAGGGGTGAAGATGAGGAAGAAGCTATAGACGAGCTTACCCGATTATTAAAGCATGGGTTGAGAGATGTATAATAAACATAAAAAACAAATCCCTTTTGTAGAGGGATTTATTTTTTATAGATCTATCATCCTTTCTATCGCGCCTGTTATAAGGGATAGGTCTATAACCCTAAAATCATCTAGAACCCTTTCGGTCCAATTGGGGGTGGGCGCATTCTTCATAAACTTCTCGGCGGTGGCAATGCTCTCCTCTATCATCCTTAGGCTGTCTAAATCTAGGGTACTTCCCTTATCACCTATTATTATGGACTTATATGGAGTCTCATTAGGCTTCACACTTCCCGATAGAGGATGGGTAATTAGCCGATAGCCCTCATGAATTCTATCCCTTACAAGGAATAAGATATCCAAATAGGTAAAATCTTCGTAAAGTTTCGCTTCTAAGGTATCCTTATGTTCATCATATGCATACCTATTGTTTGTAATCAATATCTTTTTCATATAATATCCTACAGAGAAAGGACTTTTTTCTTCTTCCATCGCTTATATTTTCCCCTTACTAAAACTACTAATACTGTTAGCATATAGGAAATCTCCTTCTATTAAATCTCTAATATAAACATTTTCAAACTCCAATCCTTTTGCGGAATGGAAGGTGGAAAGTGTCATCCTTTCTTTAATATCCTTTGATTGAAGAGTAATATGGTATAGGTGTTTAATTCGATTTATAAGTCCATCTAAGTTTTCAGTTTGAGAGTCTATCATTTTCAGAAGATATAGTATACATCTTAAAGAATCGAGTGTATAACCAAACCTCATACAACATTCTTTTAGGTATTTTCTATATTCTATTTCCTTATCGATATAACAAATTCCATCATGGGTCTTCATATTAGATAGTTTTTTTAAAGTATAGTTTTAGCTCTAGGAAATTTTTTTATAAAATCCATTGGGGCTTGGAAGTTTTAATAATCTAAGTAAATTTCATAATTTATAATCATTGGTTTCATCAAATTATTTTTCAAAACAAAAAGGGTTTCACACCATAAATGTCGAATATATTAAATGACAAACAAAATCATTCGAATAAAATGAGTGAAACCACTTAATATGTATATTCGCCAATTAACTCTATTTTTTCTTCAAGAAAATCATAAAATTTCAACAAAAACTAGATTAGAATTAATTCTATCTCAAATTAATGTATCACAACTTGCTAGTGCTATGAGGAAAACCTATGGTTCTAAGGATCCAAGGGACTATGATCCTGAAGCCTTAATATATTCTCTAATAGCAATGCAAGTAGAAAAGATTCAAGCTATTAAGGATTTAGTTCTAAATCCTTAAATGCTAAAGAGCTAGGTATTGTTGATGGAAAACATGTTTCCATCGATTCTACAAAACTAGATTCATATGAAGCTGCTACACCTAAGAAGGATATTATCGATAGTACAAATCCCAATTGGGGTATAAAAGGGGATACCAATGGATATATAGAACAATTTTCCAAAAACTATAAAAATATCTTTAAACCTACCTGCTATGCAATGGATTCCACTTATGATGTTGATTATATCTACAAGGATATAATCAATAAGCATGAGGGTATTCCAATAATAGTATATAATCCAAAGGGAAGCTTTGTTTCTCCCGTAGCATTAGATAAAGACTTTAATCCAATCTGCTTCGGAAGATGTAAGTTGGTCTATTGGGAAAAAGACAGCAACTATAGTAGCAGGAACCATAGCGGTAAATAGTATCAAGGCTAAGAACAAAGTAGCTTAATGTTAATAAATAACGATGATTAATATTTAAAAGTAAAGCTGATATAAGTAGGATGATTTTGGAAATTGCTAAATTTAATTTGGATTTTAAAATCTCATTTTTAATGAGATGCTTAAATATACCCTTTTTTCCAAATTAAAAAGTTAATTATGCAATTTCCTCTAATGATATTTCCAGATTTATTTAAATCTGTTTTGAAACTATGAACATTATCTTTCGGAATCCTAATGGTATAGAAGGCATTTCTATAGTTTTTGCTCCCATGATAGGGACTATAGCTTATGCTGGAGTTTTCTATATATGCATTATGCTTTTTTGTTAGTTTATTAAGTTCTTCATTAGTATTATCAAACTTAGTAGTTTCTAAAAGAATATCAATAGTAATAATTATTTTTTCTGATTCTAGATCACTATTATGTTCCGATTTATCGGTACTTTTAGTATCTACAGTATATAATTCATCTATATCCTCAGGTTGTTTTCTGCAGTAGATCTAAATTCTATATTACTTATATTTTTATTATATATATTTTTCTGTAATACATCCAATAGTTAGGAATAGAATTAACAATAAGGATGAACATAATATTAAATATTTTTCAAACATTCTCATGGACAGTCGCTCCTTATACATATTATATCAATAAAAATGGAAGAGATATTACAGAGTAGTTACAATAGAACAATAAAGAATAATCATATAAAAAACTAGAAAAATATTGACTTAAATAAAAATATGGCTTATTATATATGTAACAAAGGTAAAGATTTATTACTTATGGTAAGGGCAAAGGCACTACTAGGGAAAATGTTTTCTCTATAGATTTATCTTATATGCTATTAACGATGTGCATAAATTAATTCTAAATAAAATTAAGGGGGTAATAAAATGAAAAACAGAAAGCTTGTTATGATACCAGGACCAACACCTGTAGTTAGATCTATACAAGATCAAATGGGCAGGGAAACTGTTGCTTTTGGTGATCCTGATTTTGTGAAAGACTTCCAAGAAGTAGTACAAGACTTAAAATCAATATTTAAAACTGAAGGAGAAGCATTTGTTGTAGCTGGAACTGGTACTTTAGCAATGGAAATGGGAATAGCTAACATTACACAAGAAGGGGATAACGTATTAATAGTATCCAATGGGTTCTTCGGCGACAGATATGTTGAGCTATGTGAAAGAAAAGGCTTAAATGTAGATGTTATTTCTGCAGAATGGGGAACTATCGTTCCAGTAGAAGAAATTGAAAAGAAATTAGGCGAGAAAGACTATAAGGCTGTTACAGTAACTCACGTAGATACATCCACGGGAGTATGTGCACCAGTAGCGGAAATAGGAAAAATGATTAAAGAAAAGTTTGAAGATACACTTCTACTTGTAGATGGTGTATGTGCAACTGCAGCAGAACCAGAGTACTTAGACCAAATGGGAATAGACGTTCTTATCACAGGATCACAAAAGGCATTTGGAGTTGCTCCTGGACTAGCAATAGTGTTAGCTGGACCTAAAGCTATAGAAAGAAGAGAGTCCATAGGTAATATAAGGGACTATTACCTAGATTTCAACAAATGGCTTCCAATAATGAATGATCCAGGAAAATATTTTGGTACTCCACCAGTAAACATGATTTGGGCTTTCCAAGAATCATTAAGGATAATAAAAGAGGAAGGCGTAGAGAACAGATACGAAAGACATATAAAGGTAGCAAGAGCTATGCAAGCAGCTCTAGAAGAGCTAGGATTCACAATATTAGCGGAAAAAGAATACAGAGCAGTTACACTTTCTAATGTAATATACATGGATGGAATAGAAGATGCAGAATTTAGAAAGACATTAGCGGAAGAGGGTGCAGTAGTAGCGGGGGGCTTAGGACCTTACGCTGGTAAGATGTTTAGACTAGGCCATATGGGTAACATAGACATGCATGACTTAGTTTCAACAATGTCAGCAATTGAAAGAACTCTGTATAGGTTAGGAAATAAGGATGTTCTAGGTAAGGGAGTTGCTAAACTTACTGAAGAACTATTGAAGTAATAAAAATGAAAATAGCCCCAAGGTAAAAATAATGGGGCTATTTGTAAAAACATAAAGCTCAGGAAAAGGTTTGCGCACGGTCGCAAATCGAAATTTTTAACATTGTCAAATAACAAAAAGGGGGATTTAAGTATGAAAATAGTTGTATTAGAATCATTAGCTGTTCCGGAAGATGAACTTAGAGAGATTGCAAAACCACTTACAGATCAAGGACACGAATTAGAATTATACGAAAAAACTGATGACATTGAGCTACAAAAAGAATATATAAAAGATGCAGACATATTAGTTATAGGTAATATGCCACTTGTAGGCGAAGTTATTAGATCTGCTGAAAAGTTAAAGTATATAGCAGTAGCATTTACAGGCGTAGACCATGTAGACTTAGACGCATGTAAAGAAAAAGGTATCCAAGTTTCAAACGCAGCAGGATACGCTACTGTTAACGTAGCTGAGCTAGTTGTTGGTTTAATGCTCGCATTACTTAGAGATATAGTAGCATTAGACAAGGTTACAAGAGAAGGCGGAACTATGGGAGGTCCTGGGCAAGATCTTCGCGGTAAGACTGTAGGTGTAATAGGAACTGGAGCTATAGGATACGAATCAGCAAAATTATTACTAGCTTTTGGTTGTGACGTTCTAGGCTATGATATAGTTGAAAATGACGAACTTAAAGAAGCTGGAGTAAAATATCTACCTCTAGATGACCTAATGAAAGAAAGTGATCTTATAACTATTCATACACCACTATCTGAAAGCACAAGGGGCTTAATTAGCAAAGAAAAACTAGAGCTAATGAAATCAACTGCATTCTTAATTAACTGTGCTAGAGGTCCTATAGTTGACAATGATGCTTTAGCTCAAGTTCTAAAAGATGGTAAGATAGCAGGAGCAGGTATAGACGTATTTGATATGGAACCACCAATACCAGCTGACTATCCACTATTAAGCGCTCCAAATACTATTTTAACACCTCATATAGGTTTCTTCACGAAAGAAGCTATGGTAAGAAGAGCACATATTACATTTGACGAAAACGTTGCAAAATGGATAGAAGGAGATCAACAAAACGTAATATTGTAATATGGATATAAATCAACCTCTTTGTTCTGATATAAATAAAATGAGCTTCCTTTTAAAAGGAGGCTCATTTTTATGTGTGCGTGTGCCCAGCATGGGCACAATCTAATGGGTGAAAGTCCCTAGTCTGCTCTAGTAGTGGGAAAGACATAGCCAAACACCAAGGGTGTCCATGGCGACGTGGAATCTAAAGGAAGGTGTAGGCAAATCTCTGGTCTGACGAACAGAAACCACATCAGGCTACAAGCAAGGATGAGACTGCACAACAAGTCAAAGTCCAATAACTACTCGGAACTGCTTGGAAGTAAATGTGGCAGATATATGGAGAGAAAGATTGCGCTCTTACCTGGGGAGGTCTCACGGACGTGGGAAGATAAAATATTCGAACCGCGGTTGAAACAAGATTTATCGTGAGAAGTCAGCAGAAGTCATAGTACCAATACGGTTGCAAACGCATTGGGAAGGACTGAACTTTAGGAGATGGCAGTAAATGAATGATACTAAAGATGGATCAAAGTACAGACAACTTCATATTGAAGACTATCTGCAAATGGTATCTGCGGAACAGAAAGAGTATGCAGAAGTGT
>DUNJ01000089.1 GCA_012839395.1 Tepidimicrobium sp. | reverse complement strand
TTCCAATTATTAAAACTATTTCCATCCATCCAATACCCATTGACGATCACCTGCTTTCCATGCTATCGATGTCATCCTAGGAACTACCTATTCATCTTCATCTCCCGATGAGATACCCTCTTTAAACTCCCTTGAAGCCTGTTTGAATTCCCTTATACCCTTTCCAAGGGATCTGCCTATTTCCGGCAACTTTGAAGGTCCAAAGATCAGGAGAGCCAATATAAAGATAACTATAAGCTCTTGAAATCCAATACGACCCACCTTAACTCCTCCTTTATACATATTTGAAATAGCTGACTCATTTTTACCCTGGTACAAATATTGCGTTAATTATTATACTATCGCATCCAACCCTTTTTAATTTTTTTCACAAAGGATGTTAAAAAAATATTTTATATAATGTGTTACCTTGAATTCTTTACCAATTTCAACTTATCGCTCTCCAGGGAAAACTTCTTCATAGCCTTTTCATCTATTATTACTTCTCCCTTTTTGGTTATGAATATAGCCTCAACGTCTTCTAAATCGCTTATTATTTCTGATCCTTTATCCACCCCTAGTATGAATAAAGCTGTAGCCAACGCATCTCCATCTATGGATCTGTCTGATATTATACTTATACTGGATATTTCATTATCTGTTGGATATCCTGTGCTAGGGTCTATTATATGATGATACTTGTTTCCCTTATATATAAAAAACCTCTTGTAGTCTCCTGATGTAACTATGGATTTGTTTTCTACATTGGAAACCCCTAGATAACTGCCAGCCTTCTCAAATGGATCTTCGATTCCTATCCTCCAGGGTCTGCCCTTTCCCTTATTACCTAAAGCATAGATATCCCCGCCTAGGTCTATTATCGCAGATTTAACTCCTTCCTCCACAAATATATCCTTAACCTCATCTGCAGCATAACCCTTGGCAATTCCGCCTAGGTCTATCTTCATACCTGGTCTTTTTAAATATACATAGCCACCATCTCTTAACTCCAAGTCGTTATAATCTACTAAATCTTTGGCTTTCTGGATTTCTTCATCTGTGGGTATTGAGTCGGCTTCCTCCCTATTCTTACTAGCTATATCCCATAATTCCACCAGGGGACCTATGGTTGGATCATAGGCACCGTCGGTGGCTATAGCGAAATTTTTAGCCTCTTGTATTACCTGGTACACATCTTCACGGACCTTTACCGGTTTAATACCAGCATTTTCATTTATTAAATTTACATCGCTTGTGGGTATGGTAGCGCTCATTCCTTCTTCAATCTCTTTCAACCTATCTACAGCCTTATCCATTATCCCTTCATCTTTTCGATCATATATATTCAATTTTATAACCGTATCCATTAAGAATTCGGTTCTAGTTAAAGGCTCTTCATCGATCTCATAGATCTCCTGGCAGCCTACAGCAGCAAATAGCATAGTTATAATCAAAGTTGCAGATAAGGTTGCTGAAACCAAAGGTCCTCTCAATCTCATACCAATTTTCCTTTCCCAATTATACTTAGAAAAACCCTAACATATAGTTAGGGTTCCTCTTCTATTTTGCATCCGCTAATGCCTTTTCGATTACCTCTATCATTATGTCTCTAGAACCTGTAGACCCTGTAATCGCATCTACATCCAAGTCCTCGGTACCATTATTGTTTATAACCAATTCCTGAACCGCTTCTATAGTATCGAATAACTCTGGATAGTTGTAATTTTCATTGGACTTTCTTTCCCCAGGTTTAACGGTAACCTCTTCAGTCTTTGGATTTCCATCATCATCCAGTTCAGGATCACCATGTTCGTCAAGTATAATCCTAGAGCTTTCTAGTTCCTCTATAGCAGCTTCAAAGTAATCTACACCTACTATTTGTCCATCTCTTATTACTATGTTTACCTCTCCTAGCCAGCCGCGGCTATCTTCGTCTGCTTTTGCGTTGTATTCACCATCGGTATAGACTGGAGTATATGTATCTCCTGCCTGAGCTTTAGCTAATAATTCATTAACTAGTTCTTCAAAGGTTTCTACAGTTCCAGTACAGCCCGTTGTTGCATCGTAGTCCATTTCACTTAGATCTTTTTTCTCGTTAAATTGCTCGTTTAAGTCCTCTATCACAGGTAATACTTCCGTATAAGCGCTATAGTTCTCCTCATTCTTTTCCTCACCTGTTGTTGCCATTATTTCGGAATATTTGAATGACTCGATCTCTCCATCTACCACTTCCATGGTTGCCATACTAAAGTTTCCATGATCAACAGGACTTTTAGCTAAATAGAAGCCATCTTGCAATTCCCCATCCGCCTCTACAACATCAGCAGCATCGTCATCCGTTGCAGCATCCTGATCTTGACCACCACAGCCTACAACTAAAGCTGCGATTAACACTGTGACTAAGAAAATTAAACTTAGTCTCTTTTTCATTTAAATCTCCCTCCCAATTTTTAAATAATTTTATTAGTATGCGAAGGCTCGAATATATTATAACTAAATTTCACAATAATTGCAATGATAATCACAAGTTTTTGTTGTACTATTAACAATCTAATTGCTTTTTTTACATTTTTCTACAATTAATGTCAGTAAATTGAGATAAAAACAACCTGTAATTGTCGAACTTGATAAATAATTTACAACAATTACAGGTTTTTCTAATTATAACTGCTCTACGTTAAAATGTCTTTAATTTCTTCAAATATGGAAAATATCTCCTTACCCTTTGCCTTGCTTTTTGCTAGGTAATCTCGTGCAGAATCTTGGTCTCCAGCTTCAATTGCCTCCAATGCCTTAGCTCCATAATCGTGCACTCCATCGTGAATGGGATCGATGCTGTTCCATTTTTCCACAATTAATGGGTTGGCTACCTTTATGCTATGGTAATAATGGCCAAATTCACACTTATCCCCCCTGGTCTGAATAGGTCTAATTTCCATGGTCTCTACCATCTTCTCAAGGTTTAATAACCATTTTTGATGGGCATGGTAGGCAGTATCGATTATCTCTACCAGCTCTTCATCCGTTAGATCGTTCCTCCCGCCACTTAGGGCATGCATCATAGCCTTTGCAGTATTAGATATCCTGTCATCTATGGCGGATATGGTCTCTGCGTATTCCTTACTGGTCAACGCATTTTCATGGATTATATTGGTCATGTTGCTCAGCTTTTCCGCATCGCTACTCGATGAATCCATAGCCATATGTATTTCATCCGTAGCCATGGTTATTCCCGCCATGGAATCGTTAATGTCTTGTATGTTTTTAATGGAATCTTCTAGCATCGATACATTTTCCTCTATTGCAGATACTACATCATCTATTTGATCACTCATATTATCCGCTGATACTATGGTGCGGTTCATACTCTCCTGTCCTTTTTGAGCGGTAGATTGAATATTGTTTACAAATAGATTCATGCCCTCTAAGTTTTCCTTGGTATTGTCAGCAAGTTTTCTTATCTCCTCAGCTACTACTGCAAAGCCTCTACCATGTTCCCCTGCCCTTGCTGCTTCTATAGAAGCATTCAACGCTAGCAAATTGGTCTGATCTGCTATCGCATCCACACCTTGTACGATTTCATTTATCTTTTCAGTCATATCCACCAATGTCTCTATCTGCTCCTTCATTGTATTGGCATCTTTGAGTACCTCTTCTTTTAGTTCTGCCACCTCTAATAACTGTTCCAAGCCGGCACTATTGCTCTCAACTAAAACCTGTGAGGATTTGGATAGCCGGTCCAAGGTGTTGGCCACATCGGTTACAGTGGAATTTACCTGGGCCATGCTAGCGTTGGTTTCCTCAACAACCGCTACATTGGATTGGCTTAGCTGAGATATTCCTTTGGAAAAATCGAGTAGTTTTGCTGCAATATGGGACATGGTTACATCGAAATCACTCAATGTTGCTGCAATTTCCAATATGTTTTTTGCTGAATCTGCCAATTGCTCTTCAGCGTTGAATAGAGAATCAAAAAATTCCAATACCCTCTTATTGGTGGGATCCTTAACCTCTGGTGCTTCCCTTTCCTTCTCATTTAACATGTCATTTATATAGCTTATAATCGATTCAGCTTCATAGCGTGATCTGTTTCTGAATAGTTTCAATAAATACACCTCCGTGTCTTACAACCTTATAGAATTATCGATCATCTTCCAACCATTATATTTAGGTCCATCAAGCTTTGCTGTAAATCTATTAATAGGTTTTTTAGCATGTCGTATTCTTCCTCAAGGAGTTTGGGATCCATCAATCTATCCCTTCTAGCATCTAAAGATTCCAATTGATTATATACGTTTTCTAATTCCGCCTTTATATCCCTCTTTAGGTATGCAGGTTCAACCTTTGCCCCTTGGGATAGTTCAATGGCCTGCTTTTCTATGACATACCTATCATATATATCGGGGATTATGGTCTCTATATTGAATTCCCTTTCTATTTCCTCCGATAATTTTCTAGCCGATTCTTCTTCTCCATGGACTATAAATATCTTTTGTGGCTTGGATTTTATCTTCCTTATCCAGTCCAATAGCATAATCTGATCTGCATGGCCTGAAAGACCTTCCAAATAATATATCTCCGATTTCACCAATATTTCTTCCCCTAGTATCTTCACCCTCTTGGTGCCATTCAATATTATCCTACCTAAAGTCCCCTCAGCCTGATATCCTACAAATACCAGACTATTCCTTTCATCCCATAGGTTATGCTTTAAATGATGTCGTATCCTTCCACCAGTAGCCATACCGCTGGATGAAATGATTACCTTGGGAAATTTATATTTGTTCAACGCCATGGATTCTTCCTGTTCCTTTACATATCTTAAGTTTGGAAATGTAAAGGGGTTGTCCCCTTTCAATATAAGCTTCTTGGCATCTTCATCGAAGCTACTGGAATTGAGCTGAAAAGCCTCGGTTGCTTCAACTGCCATTGGGCTGTCTACATATATGGGAATCTTCATATGTTCTTCTATATCTTCATTGTATTCATAGTATCCATTTAACTCATATATTAATTCCTGGGTTCTACCTACTGCAAAGGAAGGTATGATTACGGTCCCACCCCTTAATACAGTTCTATCTATTATATCTATTAACTTTCCTGTACTCTCTCCAAGCCCTTCATGGATGGAATCTCCATAGGTAGATTCTATTATTAGATAATCCGCATCATCTATGTATTGGGGATCGTTAATAATTGGTCTATTGGGCATCCCTAAGTCACCAGAAAACACCACTTTTAACGTCTCCCCATCCTCTTTTATCCAAAGCTCTACAATTGCAGATCCTAGTACATGGCCGGCGTCCTTAAACCTTAGCCGTATATCTTCATTGACTATTATCATCTGTTCATATAGGTAATCCTCAAAGAACTTTAGGCTGAATTCTGCCTCCTCCATGGTATATAGGGGTTCAATAGGTTCCCTGCCGGCTCTTTGCCTTTTCCTATTCTCCCATTCCACATCCGCCTCTTGAATTTTTGCGCTATCCAATAGCATTATGCTACACAGATCGTATGTGGCCTTTGTAGACAATATCCTACCTCTAAATCCTTCTTTCACAAGCTTGGGTATCCTTCCGCTATGGTCTATATGGGCGTGGGTTAGTATTAGGTAATCAATTTCAGCTGGATTGTAGGGAAATGCTTCATAGTTCATAGCTTCAATTTTTCTTCCGCCCTGAAATAGGCCACAATCTACCAGTATATTATATTTTTTAGTTTCAAGCAAAATATTGGAACCGGTTACCATCTTCGCCGCACCACAAAATTGAATATTCATAGTTATCCCCCTTATAAAGACTAGCGCCATGTCATATGCATATTATACCATTATTTTATATGTTTCAATCTTTATTTTTGTTCCTACCAGCTGCCGCCGGCACCACCACCGCCGGATCTACCGCCTCCCCCTGAAGATCTACCACCGCCTCCTCCCCTACCTCCCCTGCTCCCAAACCCCCTTAATAGGGAGAAGGTAAGCCATCCACGAAAGAATTTAAGATCTATAAATAAGAAGGCTATTATTCCTATAAGCATAAATATTCTGCCCATTCCACCAAATAATCCTGTAGCGGGAGAGAGGCCAAAGTGATATAGGTCTTCGTTTATATCCTGTCTATTTAGCTGGATATCATATTCATATTCTATTTCATCTATTATTTCATTGAATCCGGATAGTATTCCTTCCGAATATTCCCCTTCCCTAAAATAGGGCAATATAGAGTCCTCTATTATACGTCCTAGCTTGCCATCGGGTAAAGCACCTTCCAGCCCATAACCAACCTCTATCCAAATCTCTCCTTCTTCGGGAGCTATTAAAATTAACAATCCATTATCATACTCCCTACTTCCTATTCCCCATGCTTCAAATAGCTTATTGGCATATTCCCGTATATCCATATTCCTCAGAGAGGATATGCTGACAACTACTACTTGAGCTCCTACCTTTTGATGCAGCTCCTCGTTAGTCCCTATTATATATCCCTCCACCTGGGGATCCACGATGTTGGCCTCATCATATACATAGAAGGAAGAGCTTGGATTGGGAAGATCCAATCCCCTTGTAAATCCCATGCTGGTCTGAAGTAGTATTGTTATGGATAACAGGATAAAAAAGAGGTGTTTTCTTTTCATCTATATCACCTAAAAGTTCACTTCTGGAACTTCTGCATCTTCTTCATCTATTTCGAAGTATTGCCTTTTCTCAAAGTTGAACATATTGGCTATTATATTGGTGGGAAATCTCCTTATGGTGGAATTGAAGCTCTCTACCGCTTCATTATACCGCATTCGTTCCGTAGCAATCCTATTTTCAGTACCGGCCAATTCGTATTGTAGCTCTGAGAAGTTTTCATTGGCCTTTAAATCTGGGTAATTTTCCACTACTGCATAAAGGCTGGTTAAAGCTCTATTCAATTCGGTATTGGCCTCTGCATATTCATCCGGTGTATTGGCTGCGTTGAACTTAGTTCTAGCCTCAGTTATATCCGTCAAAACTTCCCTTTCATGGCTAGCGTAGCCTTTCACCGTATTGACCAAATTGGGTATTAGATCGGCCCTCCGCTTAAGCACGTTTTCAACCTGGGCCCATGCGCTATCCACCCTCTCATCTGCAACCGCTAATCTATTATAGGTTATCCCAAATAGGCCAGCTATTAAAACCAGTATTACAACAAATATTAAAATGCCCCTATTCATATCTAAATCCTCCTCGTTTGATATTGTTTGGAATTCCTTCTACACACAATCTAAATATATGGCTTGCTTTCTATATTGAATAGCATATAGAAAAGGCTGGAAGATTCCAGCCCTTTAAATCTTAGCTACTACATGATCTTCCCAAAGTTCCTCCGCAATTTTGGCCCATTCCCTAGCTACGTCCTCTGTCTTGGCAGTTAGATCTCCTACGTTTTCCTTATCTATAGGTTGGGTGGAGTAGGCATTGGAACTGTTTACTATATCCCTTAGTGTATGGGGGTTATCCAATAGAGGACATGGCCTTAGATGGTTTGAATTGAAGGGTTGATTACGTCTATATTCCATAAATATAGGCGATTGAAGGGCATCTAACAAGCTAGTATCTTTAATATTTACATTGGAGTAATGTATAAATGCGCAGGGCTCCACATCTCCATTGGCATTTATGTGAAGGTATCTCCTTCCTCCAGCAATGCATCCATTTACATATTGTCCATCATTCCAAAAATCCAGTATAAATATGGGCTTTTCATTCCTCAATTCCCTCACCCTATGATACATATATTTTCTTTGCTCAGCCGTTACTAAAAAGTCTGTAACTGCATTCTTCCCTATAGGTATATAGGTGAAATACCATCCAAACATACAGCCCTTATCTATTAGGAAGTCTATATACTCATCGGTAGCTATGGATTCTACATTGTACCTATGATAACAGGTGGAAAAACCAAAGGCTACACCTTCAGCCCTCAATAGATCCATGGCTTTCATAGTTCTCTTATAGGTGCCCTTCCCCCTTCTCATATCCGTTTCTTCTTCAAATCCCTCGATGCTTATGGCCAATCCAAAGTTGCCTAATTTCCCTAGCCTTTTAGCAAATTGTTTATCTACCAGGGTTGCATTTGTAAAGGATAGGAAGAAGCAATCATCGTGCTCTTCTGCTAGCTTAATCAAATCATCCTTCCTTACCAATGGCTCCCCTCCAGAATAAAGGTACATATATATTCCTAGTTCTTTCCCTTCTCGAATGATCCTATCCAATAGGTCGTAGCTTAGGGAATCGGTTTTAGAATATTCTGCTGCCCAACACCCAGTGCAATTTAGGTTACAGCTACTGGTGGGATCCATTAGTATAGCCCAGGGTACATTACAATCGTATTTTTGGCTAATCCTATATTGAACCGGTATACCCAGGATTGCAGAATTGAGCATGAAATTGGTTATAAATTTTCGTGTAGTGGCAGGGGATAATTGGTTAAAGTACCTGTCAATTAGCTTATACCAATTGCTATTTGGATCTTCCACCTCATCTTTAAACCTCTGTAATATGGTATCATGATTATCCCTTGCTATAAATTTTTCACTCCAATCCAATAGCTTAGATAGGTTTTCCATAGGATCCTTCTCTATATACTTAACGGCCTGTTCCATAGCCTTAGAACCTATAATACGCTTCATATCAGTCATATTATACGCCTCCCTTGAATTATCCACTAACCTACCTATCTACGGACAAATTAAATTCCTTATCGGTCGATTAATGACGATTATTCAAATCAGCATGGATACCTATTTCACACCTATCCAATATGACCTCTATTCTATATCGTATATATTCATGGCGGATATGGCCTCATTCACCAATCCATATACATCTATATTGTTTTCAGATCTTTCAATATCCTCTACCCTAGGCCTGGTTACAGGATGCTTTGGTAAAAACAGAGTGCAGCAATCATCATAAGGCAATATGGATATATCGTAAGTCTCTATATCCCTTGCAATATCTATTATCTCCCTCTTGTCAAGGCCTATTAAAGGTCTTATGACCAGTTTATCCACTGCCCTATCCGTAACCGTCAACCCCTCTACCGTTTGACTTGCAACCTGCCCTAGGCTCTCCCCAGTTATAAGGGCATCTATTCCATTTTCAACTGCAATCCGCTCTGCTATCCTCATCATGAACCTACGAGATAGAATGGTCATCTCCTTCTCCGGACATTTTGCATTCAATTCCTTTTGGATATTCAATATATTCACGCTATATAGTTTAAACCTTCCCGTATACATACTCAATATTCTGGCTAGATCTTTGACCTTTTTCTCCGCCCTTTCACTGGTAAATGGATAGCTGTGAAAATGGACTCCACTTATTTTTACACCTCTTTTCGCCATTAAAAACCCCGCTACTGAACTATCTATGCCACCGGATAATAGGAGTAATCCCTTGCCACCTGTACCTACCGGTAGTCCCCCATAACCCTGGATTCTATCCGTATATATATAACAATTTTCTTTTATATCTATATATAGATATACATCTGGTTGATGTAGATCTACCTTTAGTCCCTCTACATTTTTAAGTATGGCTCCCCCAATTCTTCTAGAGACCTCTGGAGACTGGATCGGAAAACCCTTATCTGCCCTATTGGTAACCACCTTAAAAGTCTTCACAACATCCCTTGCCATCTTTTCCTTCATAACCTTTATGGCAGCCTTCTCCATCTCATCCATATCCTTTTCTACCCCTACACATGGACTTATATATACTAAACCAAATACCTTCTTAAGGCTATCTAGCATTTTATCCATCTGGTTCTCAGAAGTTCCTATATATATTTTACCCTGCTCGGTATATATTTTATCATAATCAAATTCTTTTATAGATCTTTGAATTCTAGAAATTAGTTTATCCAGAAAAAACTTCCTATTCCTTCCCTTTAAAATTAACTCCCCTACGCTGATGCTAATAAATCTTTTCATGCTTTATCACCTCATAGTTACTTGCCTAATCGCTTCAACTGAATCCTTGAGTACCGTGATGGTATAGTCTATCTGTTCCTTCGTATTTTCATGGGAAAAACAAATCCTAATGGCCCCTTCTATCTCCTCATCAGATAATCCTATATTTGTAAGTACATGGCTTTTATCCTTGGTTTTAGATGAACATGCGGAGCCTGTAGCCACATATATCCCCTTATCCTCTAAGTAGTGGAGCAAAACTTCTCCTTTAATATATTTAAAGGATATATTCAATATATAGGGAGAGTGTTTTTCCCCTAGCGGGCTATTTATACGAATATGGGGGATCTGCTCCTCTAGCTTATCTATAAAATAGGATTTTAACTCATGGGCCTTATCCCTTTCCTTATGAAAGTTTCCCCCAATTATTTCAACAGCCTTTCCTAATCCCATTATACCCGGTACATTTTCAGTACCAGAACGCAATCCCCTTTCCTGGGCTCCCCCAAGTATTATAGGATGGGTTTTTAAATCTCTATCTAGATAGAGTCCGCCTATCCCCTTAGGTCCATATATCTTATGGCCGCTAAAGGAAAAAGCATCTATACCCCATCCCTTTATATCCAAGGGGACCTTTCCAAAACCTTGAATTCCATCTACATGAAGTAGCGCTTTGGATCCCCTTTGATTCAATATGTCCTTTACTCTCCATATAGGCTGTATACTTCCTATCTCATTGTTTACCTGCATTATGGAGACTAATACGGTCTCCTCCCTTAGGCTTTGCTTAAGCTCTTCCATGGATATTATGCCATCCCTATCCACATTTAAATAGGTTACTTTAAAACCTTTCGCCTCATAGCCTTTTATGGGATTTAGTACCGAGGAATGCTCTATCTTGGTAGTTATTATATGATTACCTTGTCGCTTATACCTTTTCAATATGCTTCCTATGGCCAAATTATTGCTTTCGGTACCGCCTGAAGTGAAATATATCTCATCCTTACGGACCTTTAGAAAATCGGCAATAATCTGTCGTACCTCTTCTATGCTCTTCTCTATTTTGAACCCCAATCGATGGAGGGATGAAGGATTGCCATATTCATTTGTTAAAAAATGAACCATCTTTTCTACGACTTCTTCCCTAGGTTTAGTGGTGGAACAATTATCTAAATAGATCTCCAAAAAATCACCTCTTACCCTTAGTATCCTAGATCCTCATCTATTAAGAATATATTTATGTCGGATCCTGTAGTGTTTTTATGTATTATAACCTCAACATTGCATATCCTAGCTGGGGAATCACAATCGTTGCACTCACCTGTAAATTTACATGGGGTGTCTACATCCAACCTCTTTGCATTTTTAGGTGCCGCTATATTATCGATTCTTTCCCTAGCCTCCTTTAAATCCTTGGTTAGTTTATTCCTCCCTGCTATTATATATACCCTTTTATGCCCATAAAACATAGATGAAACCCGATTTCCCACTCCATCCATATTTACCAGTTTTCCATCTAAAGTTAAGGCATTGGTGCTGGATATGTATATATCTGCATCCCTGGCAGCTTTCAACTCCCCTTGCCTATCCTCAGCCTTCCAATGCCAATATATATCATTGCCTCTTTTTTTGAACTCCTCATATAGCCCCATATCGTACAATGTCATAGAACCCCCAAATGCTATGGATTCCTCTAAGTCTATCCCTTTCAACAACGCCTCTCTTGCCTCATCCACTCCTCTAAATACAAAGGCATTAAATCCATTTCCCTCTAAGGCTTCCCTAGCCAATATAAGTTCATTATCCATGTTACGACCCCCTAGTATAATTATATGCCACTAATACTATTATATAGAATTTATAGGGACTATCAAAGGGGTAGAGCTATTTTATATTTTAAAAAAAAGAGGATAAGGGTGTTGTAATCTCTGTCGAAATTTGTTATAATTTTCTTGTGGTTATCCCCCTGATAACCTCTAACAAAATTCTATTCCCAAAAACCCCTTTGAACAATTTTTCATCCTATAATGGATGAGAGGCTCCGCATGGAGCCTTTTTTCATTTCTGCTATTCCAATTTCGAGGGTATTTCAATTGTATCTATGGTGGAACCAAATCCTATTAACCCTATCTCCTGCCCTATATTGCCAAATGAACTATCTAATATGATATCGCCTGGGAGTTTTCCATGGTACTCGTACCTTACTATATCCATCCCCTTGGATTTTTGCCACATATAAATGGGACTCCAAGTGCTGCCCATATCCTGGCTATAACAACTCATTACATTTTCGTACTCTATCCAACATATCCAGAGCCTTCCCCCATAATATATGATGGTAGGATGTTGAGGGTTTTCCGGGTTGGATAGCTTTCGCAATATATCTCTTTTTACTATCCCATCATCGTACAGAAACCTCTCATATACTACTACCAAATTTCCATACATATGTTGACAGTAGGCTATATGTACCATGTTATCCTTCAATATCAAATCTATATATAGCCTGGATTGCTGACTTTTAGTCAGTTGCTTCCTTTCACTCCACTTCTTCCTATTAAAATCATATTCTTTTATATATATCTGTCCATATTCCTCACCATTATA
>DUNJ01000218.1 GCA_012839395.1 Tepidimicrobium sp. | reverse complement strand
TATTCAAAATATGACATGGGACGATTACAGCTATTATGTGAGCCTTTATTACAGGCTGAAAGCGAGTTGAGGTGGTTTAGGTGGGTGAAGTCAAGTGGATATTCATCTTCGAACATATTAGTAGTGATCTTTATCCACTTAACTTCACCCACCTAAACCACCTCAACTCGCTTTCAGTTTGTAATAAAGGCTCACCAAATTGCTGTAGTCATCCCAAGTCATGCTTTGAATATAAACGTCTTGCGGGAAAAATCCCCATTCGTTGAAAATCTTTATAAGTCTATCCTGCTGCTCGTGCGTCAGCATCTCAGGAAGTGGGTCAACGTATGGAAAAATAGCATCGTAATCCATTAAAACACCTCCATATAATTTTTACCTGTATAGGGTAGGGTATAGTGGGGAGTGTGCGCTCCCCACACCTTAAAACAGACTCAGCTGCCCTTTTTCATCAACGTCAGAAAGCTCATAAGCTCTTTTTACCAACTCTGCATGAGACACCAAACGCTCACTAGACCAATCGTCAGATGAAATACGAATCCCCTTTGAATCCCATGATACGGTTGGTCGTCCTGGACTAGCAAAACCTCCTATACCAATTGCTTTCTTTGCTCCGTCCAAAGGGCTTTTATGCCCAAATTCTTGGTAGTCAACGATGTTTCTGAAGACCCAACCGTTTGTTACGTGTCCTAACACTATATCGAGCGCCCATGTTATCTCTTGTTGAGTGAACATCGCCAAACACCTCTACGCACTGTTGATCTTGTCGATCATACCCTGAAGTTCCGATTCATTGAGCATGCCCACACTTGGCTTGTCGTAATACTTTTTACAACCAGCGTTAAGGACTTGGACACTCCAGCCTTTTTCTTCGGCGAGACTTTTAACTACCTTCCGTAGTTGACGGATATCGTCAGTTCTGCTATTATCCATGGTGTCAGCGTCTTTTTGATCGTCTATCGCAAATAAACCGTTCAAAGCATATTTGCGAGCGTAACTCGATGCTGTTCCAGTTAACTGGGGTTCAGACATTTTCGGTCGGACCCCTTCTTCTCGAGCGTACGCAGCTACTTCGATTTTGTCGCCAGTTTCTGCGTCTATAAACACCGCTGTTGCCTTCACATAGTGCCAGTCTCCGACCAATGCAATTTCATCGCTCAGTAAAATGGTGGCGTTTTGTTCTTGCAGAAGGGGCTTTAAGCCCTCTAAAATGTCCTCGCAACTTCGGTAGTAAAAATCGCCGAATTCGTTGTATTGGTTCTTAGGTGCTTTTAACTTTTGTTGGACGGCCAATAGTTTTTTATAAACCACATGATCACCTCATCTGAATGTGCGTACCCTGTGTGGTGATTGTCCCAGGCACTTGCTCACCAGTTTCCTGCCAGTGTTTAGCAATTTTATCTTTATCTGGAGCATAAATTTCAATCTCACCGAACACATGAGCAAAACGATATTCTCCAGGAGAAACATTAGCCAGTTCGCCATCTTTAATCGTGTATTTAACTGCCCAAAATACAGGGGGAATTTCCTCGGTGTCAACTATCTTCACCGACGGCTTACTATTTTTCTGCTCCCAAACTGTTGCTATAGGAGTCTTAACCTTACCGCCATTTAATGCAAATTTTAAGTACTCGCCCAGACTCTCAACCCGTTTTTCATACGACGCTCGGCGGTCTCGGAGTCTCTTAATCTCACCACCGATGACCTCCTTAGCCTCTGCCTGCAAACTCTTACGCCACCGAGCAACACCGACAATTTTCTCGTCACGTTGAATTTCAGCGGCTTCCAGTGCACTTTTGATCAGCTCAAGCTCTTCTTCGGGTGTAGTCTCTTCGTCGAGATTGTCTAACATTTCGTTTAAAAATCTAATGCCATCGTTTATGTCAACTAACTTCATCTTTAACCTCCTCGCAAAACGCCAAAATTTCCCAGCCTATCCGTTCCATTACCTCGAGATCGTCAATAAAAATACTTGCATGATCCCCAACGTTAATCACATAAGACTCGGCAAATTCGGTTGTAATTTTCGCAACGCCGATTTTTTCGCTATCCCTTAAGTGCGCTGTAACGTAACTAGCCATTATTTCACCCCCTTATAGCGACTCTGCACCCTGGTCAAACAGTTTTCCCATCACACACTCGTAAACAACACCCAACACCTCCGGTAGAATCACTCTTTGCCCCACCTGCAACCGTCCGGGATCAATACCCGGGTTAGCCTGTCGTATCATGTAAACAGCCTCACCTGTGGGTATGCCATGGTAAAACTCAACAGCAATACTCCACAGCGTATCACCAGGTCTAACTCCCACCGCCACAGGGCGGGGCATATCCCCTGCAACAACAATGTCCGGAGCGGTTAACTTGAT
>DUNJ01000088.1 GCA_012839395.1 Tepidimicrobium sp. | reverse complement strand
TTTTATAGGTGATAGGGGAAGCCTAATAACAGAAAGACCTTTTAGGGCACCACATCACAGTGCATTCCTAAATTCGGAAATATATTAAATTATAAAAAATGCGGAAAATTGTAGTTTTATACGGTAAATATGTATTATTTTTTAAAATACAAGGGAGGGAGCAAAAATGAAAAAATTGTACTAGCATTAGTTCTAATGCTTATATTAACACCATTAACAGTACATGGACAAGGAGAAGTACTTGGAGTAAAGGGTTATTTGTAGGAAGGTATGACAGAAGAGGAGATTGAATCTGCACCAGTACATTTTACAGTATCAAATGTTATAGAGGAAACAGATGGACTTTTTGAAAATGTAGATGCACAACTTATTGTACAATCACCAACAGTAATCACTTCATCTATGACTGCTGCTATGTTCTATGTATATCAGCTAACAGAGGTGGAAGAAGGAAATTTTGAATCTGAACTTATGACGGGACTCCCAATATCAGGTCCTATTTCAATCTATTTCCATGATCCTACAGCAGAGCCTGATGAAACTGGATATATTCCATATGTAGACAAGATTGTAGATGCTTCAGAAATGGACAAATACGAAGGAATTGAGATGATCTATTATATAGAGGGAAGTGCAGTAACAATAACTGAGCCAGGAGATTATTTTGTAATTTTAAGGGAAGAGGCAGTTGACGGATCTGCTTCAGCTTTTATTAAAGTAGTAGACAATGAAGTAGGAACTGAAAAACCAGTAGAAAAGGTAAAGGCAGAATCAACAAAATCCAGGGTTCTAGTAAATGGTCAGGATATCAATTTTGATGCATATAAGATTAATAATAATAACTATTTTAAATTAAGAGATTTAGCTAAGGTTTTAAGTGGAACTGAGAAGCAATTTGAAGCATAGTGGAATAATGATACTAAATCAATTGAATTAATATCAAACAAGGCTTATACAGAAGTAGGTGGAGAATTGGCACCAGGTGATGGGGCTAATAAAATAGCAGAATCTAGTACATCTATTATATACAAGGATGGAGAGATAATAGAATTATTAGCCTATAAAATTGGTGGAAATAATTATTTCAAATTACGAGATATTGGTAAAGTGTTTGACTTTGCAGTTACTTGGGATGGCAAGACTCAGACCATAGGAATAGATACTAGTTTAGGATATGATACTGAAACAGAATATTAAAAATCTTGGTTACTATTTTAATAATAAATTGGACAATAGGGCAAAGGATTATTTAAAGGATATGGGTGCAGCAACGGCTAGTAATGGAGCAGTAGGATTGTTCCATGTGGAAGGCCTAACCCCTGAGGCTAAAGAGATGGGGGAAGAGCTTATAGTTGAAAATCCTAATATTTATATAATAGATGATAAGGAATTAGAAAGAGTAAAGTCTAGCTATCCAATTATGTGGAAGGATCCTAGTGTAAAACCAAAACTTTGTTTCATAGGTTGTCCTCATTTGTCTCTAAGTCAATTAATTCAATGGACGGAAAATATTAAAACCTATCTTTCCCGGGCTAATAAACAGAGGGTAATAATACCGACGGTATTGACTGCCTCACCTTCAGTATTAGAAGAATTTCGAAAATTACCAGAGGCTGAAGAGTTAAAGTTTATGGGGGTATCAATTTCCTATATTTGTCCTTTAATGTATATGAACAATCCTCTTTGTGGGAAGATGCCAGTAATTACAAATTCTAATAAGCTACGAACATATACTACTTCTAGATACTATACTGATGATGAGTTATTGGAGATTATTACAGAGGGGGGATCTAGATGAGGGAGTAGTGAGAGCAAGGTAGAGGTGGGACAGGGGGACGGATCAACTGTCCCATTAGAGGCACTAAAGAATCCCATGGGTAGAAGTACCTTTGGGATTTTTTAGAATCCAATAATATTTAAATTGTTCTCCAACAATTATTTGCTGCCATCACCTTTTTATCTTGATATTGAATGTATTATTATGCCAATGATATAATAAAGGTAATTGATGTTCGGGGGTGTTAATAATGGGTAAGGCTATATCCAATGAACAATTATTTGAATTTATGACCAAGATGTATAGCGAATTGACCAGTAGGGTTGATAGTATCCAGGATGAAATGCAGGGAATGAAAAGCGAAATACAAGAAGGATTTAAGGAAGTAAAACAGGATATTGTAAGATTGGAAAATAAAATGGATGAAAACCATAGGGCTTTATACGATGGATATAAGTTGACCTATGAAAAGCTAACTTCCTTAGAGATAAAGGTGGATGAAATTGATAAAAAAGTAGATAAGCATGATGTGGAAATAAGGGTAATTAAAGGCGTAAAATAGATCCTAGACATCTCACGGTAAGTAATATTTGTGGGATGTTTTTTTGTTTTAGTTCTTCATAAGGCTCTATTAGACAAATATTTTTAGAAGGATTAACATCTGCATATTGATTTTGCCAGCCTAAAATTTTAGGATTAAAGTGATCGTCTTGCCCATAGGTAGAAAATACTTGTAGGGCGTCTTGTATTGTATAGGATATTGTGAGAAAATATCTCTCAAAGAGGTGAGTTTTATGGATGCAAATCAGCGAAGAGAAAAAATAATAAAGGTGTTAAATAATAGGGATGAACCGATTTCAGGGAATGAGCTTTCTGAAATTTTTAATGTAACACGGCAGGTTATAGTTCAGGATATTGCAATTCTTCGGGCCGCTGGGGAGGAAATAATAGCTACCTCTCGAGGTTATTTAATTGAAAAGCCAACAAAGTTTTTCACTAAAAAAATAGCTGTCTATCACGATAAAGATAGAACCGAAGAGGAACTTATGACTTTTATAGAATGTGGATGTAGGGTTATAGATGTAATTGTAGAACATCCGATTTATGGAGAACTTCGCGGTATGTTAATGCTTAGTAATTCAAAGGATGTAAAAGATTTTATTAAAACAACAAAAAAGGAGGAAGCTGTTCTCCTATCAAAACTTACCCATGGGGTACATCTTCACACTATTGAAGGATTAAATAGGGAAAGCATAGAAAAAGCGGAAAAGATTCTAAAAGAGAAAGGGATGCTTCTAGATTAGTTCAATCCTGTCTCCAATACTTTTATCAACTATTGACAATACAGGTGTATATACAGTACAATATTTATAGTAAATAAAATAAGTTTTGGAGGCGATATTTGTGGTTAAAACTAGACATATAGTCGTAGGAGCATTGCTAACTGCCCTTGCTCTTATAATACCAATATCCTTTGGTGCTTATCTTAAAATCTATATACCACCTTTTTCGGCAACCTTAGCATCCCATGTTCCTACAATGATCTCTTTTTTAATAAGTCCATTTTCAGCAGTAATGGTAGGTCTTGGCTCTAGTTTAGGATTTCTTTTAATAATGGGGCCTGTAGTTGCTGCAAGGGCTTTTATCCATGTGTTTGTTGGATTTGCAGGGGCCACCCTAGTTAAGAGAGGCTATCCTTTTTGGAAAGCTTTGCTTTTTACTATACCAATACATGCCTTGGGGGAGGCCCTTATTGTATTACCCTTCGGTTTTGATTTATATACAGCCTTTGTTACTGTGGGCATAGGAACGGTCATCCACCATTCCTTAGATAGTCTAATTGCTATTTCCTTAGTAGAGGCATTATCTAAAACACCTGTGAAAAATTTACTTAATCTCTCATAAAGGTACCTGGAAAAGGCATTTATTTTAAAATTCGTTAGTTCTTTCAAGAGTATAATAATACCTACATTTGTTCTTCAAATTATATTAAGTTTATTAATACCTCATCCTTGGACTCGGGCTTTTTTAGTACTTCCTGCAATGCAGGTAATTATAAAAAGTGCCAGAATAGTGAGAAATGAGTATGAACTCTGTTGTTAAAGGGCCAAATTTCAGCAGGATTATAGAGGAAGTATATGGAAAATAAATTCTTGTTAGAGTAGATGAGGATCAGCTGACAGGTGATGATTTAGTACCAGCACAGGTTCATAAATTATATGCTATAATACTTGTAAGTCCACTTGAAGAATAAAATTAAATTTAGGAATGTTTAGATAGTACAAAAGGGGTTGGAAGAATTTTATGAACAAGGAGAAAAACTTCGCTAAAGACCTAATTCAATTTATCGACTCAAGTTATAGTGCCTTTCATGCAACTAAAAATGTAGAAAGGATACTTATTGAAAAGGGTTTTAAAAAACTTAAACTACAGGATAGATGGAAGCTAGATAAGGAAGGTAAATATTACATAACTAAAAACAACTCAGCCATTGTAGGATTTGAAATAGGGAAGGGGAAAATAGAGGAGGATGGCTTTAGGCTTATAGGAGCTCATACCGATTCACCCACTTTTAAAATAAAATCCAATCCGGAGATGACAATAGAAGATAGCTATTTAAAGTTAAATACGGAGGTCTATGGGGGACCCATATTGAACACCTGGTTTGATAGGCCCTTGTCCCTAGCAGGTAGGGTCAACATAAGGACTGAAGATCCCTTTAAACCCGGGGAATTATTAGTGAATATAGAAAAACCTATAATGATAATACCCAATCTAGCAATCCATATGAATAGGAAGATAAATGAGGGGGTTAATATAAATCCTCAGACCGATACTCTACCCATATTATCTACCATTAATGATAAATTTCAAAAGGAAAACTTCCTGCTAAAACTAATTGGCGAGAATCTAGGTATAGAGGTGGACGATATCCTGAGCTTTGAATTGTTTTTATATGGGGTAGAGAAGGGTTCTTTAGTAGGGGTTAATGAAGAATTTATCTCCATCGGTAAATTGGACAATTTGGCCATGGTGCATGCAGGATTATATGGGCTTTTAGATAGCGATTTGGGCAGGGCTACAAAGGTTTTGGTTTGCTTTGATAATGAAGAGGTAGGTAGTGAAACCAAGCAGGGAGCAGCTAGCCCGATGCTTAGGACGGTTCTTGAGAGGATTACATTGGCCATGGGTAAAGATAGGGAAGATTATTACAGAGCGTTATCCAATTCTTTTTTAATATCTGCTGACCAGGCTCATGCTCTTCATCCGAACTATGTAGAAAAACAAGATCCTACTAATAGACCAATTATAAATGAGGGACCAGCCATAAAACTAGCCGCTAACCAAGCCTATACAACGGACAGCTATTCATCGGCAGCCTATGAGGCGATCTGTAGATCTATTGATGTCCCTGTGCAAAAATTTGTAAATAGATCTGACGAAAGGGGAGGATCTACCATAGGGCCCATATCCTCAAGCCAATTGGCTATACCTTCAATCGATATAGGAAATCCAATACTAGGTATGCATTCAATTCGGGAATTAGGCGGGGTAATGGACCATTATTATATATATGAATCCTTTAAAGAATTTTATAAGATATAGTCGGATTGTAAAAGATGAATCCACTTATAAAACTAACTTTATATTTGTTTACTTAAGTATACTATGCATATTATTTGTAGTTGAACAGCGGGATCAAGCACCTGCTGTTTTTTATGCTTTAAAATATATGTAAAAAAGCATTTATTGACCTACATGGTCATTCGTGCTATGATATACCTGACCAATGCGGTCATAAAAATTTTGGGAAGGGTGACCATCATTTATTTTAAATTTAAAAAATTAAAAGAGGAAAAACAGAGACAGATCATTGATGCCGCTTTAAAGGAATTTGCTAAAAATGGTT
>DUNJ01000235.1 GCA_012839395.1 Tepidimicrobium sp. | reverse complement strand
TTCACAACGTTCGTCACCGCCTCCCTAGAAGAAATAGAACTCTCTGCGTCCGCCTAGCCTCATGAGGGCCTGGCTCATTGCATCTACTTGGTCATCATGTGCTCCAGTTGGAAATGCAGCACATTCTTCTATGAAATCATGCACCCAAGGAGCTATACTCGGGTCAGGCAAATATACGTTGCCTGCCTCAATCTGTGGGCTCACTGCTGAAGCACGAGCCACTTTGCTCCCCTGGGGTTCCACAGGAATAAGTCCCTCGATCTTTTGCTTAAGCATTGCAATAACGGCAGGACCATTTGCCTTGTCTTCTACGAGCTTAGCGGTTGCTTGTGGCCATTTAGCAGTTAGGCTCTTAACAGCTGTTAGTGTCGCCGGAAAGTCCATGCGATCTCTCACCTGGTCAAGCAGATACTTGTCCGCCTCTTTGCGCCCCCACACTTGCCCAACAACAAAGTCTGTGCCGGCGCTGTCCTTGAATGTCATATCCCATGATTGGATAATCTCATCAAACTTGCTCGGCAATTCTTTATAGAACTGCCACCAACCGCGCTTTAGCATGCCGCCTTCTATAGGTGATGGGCGCTGCTGGTATAAGGCGTTCCATACATAACTCCCCACAGCCGCCTTAATCATTAGCAGCTCGTCCAACCCGAAACGTTCTGGCCACAACGGCTCCCCTATAGACCGGCCAAGCATGTCATTCTCTTCAGCGATAGCTGGTAAAGAAAGAATTACCCATTGCTCACCCCCAGCATCAGCCTCGGAAATAAGACGACCCGCTAGGTCGTCTTCTGCCCAACGAGTCATTATCAAAATGATTGCTCCGCCTGGATGTAGGCGAGTTCGGGCTACACTTCTATACCAATCCCACACAGCATCCTTTATTGTCTGACTCTGCGCCTCTTCCGCATTCTTGACCGGGTCATCTATGATAAGCAGATCAGCTCCATGACCAGTCAATGCACCTCCGACACCAACAGCCACCATTCCACCATTGTGCCCTTCGATAGCCCAACGCTCTACGGATTTTGAATCTTCCGCCACTGCCAAACCCCATACTTCAGGAGCATACATTGCAAATTCATTACGCACCTGCCGACTAAATGTCTGCGCCAGGCTCGCAGTGTGAGCCGCCAATGCAACACGCTTGTCTGGGTTTTCACCAAGATACCATGCAGGATATCGAATTGTAGCTGTTTGGCTCTTCCCATGCCTCGGTGGCATCTCAATGATCAAACGGTCAATCGCGCCGCCTGCAACCATCATGAGATGCTCACCCAAGAGCTTGATGTGGTCAGGCCTTATGTAAGCAGAATCAACATAGCTAGCCCAGCCTAAAGGGTGCGCTCTGGCTGCCCCTACCCTCCACGCTTGCGGTGTTCGGGGCAAAGATTCTATCGATAAGATCTGGGGCTTCTCTAACGATTTGCTCTGTGACTTCAATCTCGTATTCATACCTTTGCGTCACCTGCCCCTCAAGGGCCTGGCGTGCAGTAGGTTGCCCTGTGAGCAGTTGATGCTTTTCAATACCCTGGCCCAACACTCCGACCAATGCCCTAATCCACGCAGACTGGAATTCCTTCTCCTTCGGGCCTTCCTTCATGGCTGATTCGATCTCGTTCACTGCCTGCTCCACCAGAGCCAAAATACTTTCTGCAACCTGTGCAGTCCGATCAGCTATTTGCTCAGATGCTGCCTCGACCGCCCTCGCAGTAGCTTCCTGAGCCATAGCCTCTATTTTTTTGGGGACCGGGTTCGGTTCGGTTCGGTTCGGTTCGGTTCGGTTCTCCGAACGCCACCTCTTGATCGTCCCCTCCGGCACTCCAGTCTGTCTCGATGCTTCAGCAATACTAGTCGCCTCGGCCATAGTTAAGGCCTTTAGTTTGGTCTCGTCATCCCACCGGGCCACTAGTATCACCCCCAACTACAGCTTTCAAATCACGCCAGCAAGCTCCTCAGCAAGCCACGCCGCGGCCTCGCCACCATCTTGAATCACCTTTGTGCATAAATTCTTAGCACGTTTAGCCCTCTCCATCGCTGCTTCCTCTTCAGGTTTCTCCGAACGTATCGCTGCCCGGGCCTCTCGAGCACTCCACTCGTTGTCTGAAGCCATGGCAATGAACGTCGATGGATCCTCTGTCCGCGATGCTATCTCATGATGTTCCCACGTCAGCTCTGGCACTCGATCCGCCTCTGTCGGGAACACCTTCCACGTTCTGATAAGCTGAGTGACCTTCTGTGTGGAGCATCCCAGCGTCGAGGCAATACTGCCCTTAGACATATCCATGAGTTCATGGAGCACTTGGCATATGGCGCCAAGATTCCACTGAACCTCATCACCTTGCATTCGAGCATCAACCGCTGCTTGTAGCAACTCCTCAATCGTAGGCATATCGCCCATTCAGTTCACCTCTCCCACATGCGCTGCCCTCTTGAGCCTCTGCGCTGTCTTCGTCACAGCAGAAGGTTTCACGTCCTCCCGCTGGCCCACAACTTGCCATAGCCTGTCTTGGCTCAGACACCCTACATGCGCTTTCGTATGACACTCAGCACACAGGGTTATCAGGTTGCACCGGTGATCTGGGCCCCCGGAACCCTTTGTAATAATGTGATGCACGTGTAGGCCCATGTCTCGGCGACCGCATAGTTCGCAATAAGGCTTTCTCACGGCTTCAATGGCTTTCTTGTTTCGCAGGCGTTTGGGTTTCGGAATCTGCACGGCTTCACTCCTTGCACAAGGTTCTTTGTTTCTAAAGAACTTCATGTAAAACATGAAACGCCGCTGCATTCACAACGGCGCGAATATCGGTATGGTGCCCGCGGAAGGATTCGCATTAATCTCTTCGCCTCGGGATTGCCGGTAAAGTGTATTTCTTACACTGCCCATGACACTTATCATTGGGCAACCGCGAAAAAAAGAGTGCCTTCCCCAAGTTAGCCATAAACTTGCGTTTCTGGTCACGGGTAAATGTAGCTGATACGTGGTGCGTTCGAGCCTTCACCCATATAGCCCCCTTCACGCTCTCACTGGCCTGCTCGTCACAATTACGTAGCCTACTGAAACAACATTGTGTCGCCCCAGGTAACCTTGATCCCATCGATTCCTGTTCCCCACGGATATGGGTTCGGCACATCCCCTACTTGCGGCACACCGATATGTGAAGACAGTTCTCCAGCACCCTGACACACTGGGCAGAGAACCGCACCACTTGCCACCTCAACCCATCCCTTACCATCACAACCATGGCATTTCAGCAATGTCTTATTAATCATAATGTTCGGCATTGCTACGCCTCCTATCAAGGCATTTGATTCGAATCGATTCTAATCAACCGGAATAATTCAACACTAGCGGCGGCACGGGATCGACATCCCCGTTTACACCAGGGCGTTTCACCTGAACGCATGTTTTTATCCCATACGTCCTACTCTGGCTCAGTTCACGTTTTATTCGCCACCGCAATACTATCCTGGAACTTTGGCTCCGGGGGTAGGGCTCGAACCTACGCTACAAGGTCCAAAGCCTCGTGTGCTACCAACTACACTACCCCGGAACTAATGTCTATTTATCCTCCTACAAACTTACGGCACATTCCATACATGGCCGTCAAATCGTTGAGGCTAGTTTCCCGGTCGAGTCAGCGCAACTCTACTCAGCCAGAAACACGTCAGCTGGATGGTCATTCATCTCTGTCTGCTCAACCGCTGCAGCTAACACAATCCTGCACAGCGCATGCCCCAGATGGTCCTCCTGTGCGTCTCCGGCTAGCCATGCATAGATGTGCTGCACAGCATGATTCAAGTGATCCTCCGCACTGATTCGGCTCCAGTTATCATCGCCATATTTCTCTGCGCCAAGGCCGATGACTTTTGCCAGTCGAAACATCACAATCGGGTCTAGTAAGTCAAATCTGTATGGGGTGGCGCTTTGTGCACCGCCGTTTTCATTGACCACTTGGGGCACATCGGGCCCAACCCCTGAAATCCTCACGCTATTCCCCCCAAACAAGAAAAAACCGCCTCGGCATTCACCGGGACGGTTATAATCACGATCTTAACCTGGAAATACTCACAGTAATACGGTATCACAGATATTATGTGTCTTGTGCGATTGTTTTGCGATATTCTTCAGTCCCCACCAGTCCTACCCGTTCAGCCACAGCCCGAACTATCCTCTGCCGCGCTGTCCTAACCCAGAACTCTGAAAAGAATACTTCCGAGGCTATCTGGTAGTTACTCCAGCCTCGTCCATATTTCAGCTCCGCTACTCTCCGCTCGTCCCGTGGAAGTGACTGAATCGCAGCATCCACTATCACATGCTCCTGCCTGATACGGTCGATCCGCGCCCGAAGCTCCAGCACGTCTCTCCTCTTCCGAGAATAATCCCCCATGAGCCTACCTACCTGTTCTTCCATGCGCTCGATCTCGTTGTCTAGCCCGTAAAGTTGTCCTCCGCCCGGAGCAAACGAGAGAGCCTGGCTCATAGATCGCACAGACCTTGCAGCAGAGATATCCAAGGGGATCTCGGCCAATCGCTTCTCCAATGTCTCAATGCGAATCTGCATGTTCTCAACGCGTCGCATGTCCTTGTAGTATCTCCAGATCATGCCCTCAGCGCGTGGAAACCATTTTTCCTGAGTGGTCATCGCTTGCCACCACCCCGCTTCCCGCCTGGGTGTGACTCCATAAGTAGCCGTGTTCCCTTGTGCCGCTCGAAGAAGACCCCCTCAGCTATAGCCACAAGATCCTTAAGCGAACCCCAGCATCCACATGAACTGCACCAGTAGGCACTAGCCACAGGATCAAGCTGCATCTTGTCTGGCTCATCGCACATAGGACAGTCCAAGAAGTAAAGCGCCTTGGGTCTACACTCAAGAGCCCGACAGATAGCCTTGACATATGCAATCCCCGACAAGCCCATCAGCAATCCTCCTAAACAAAAAAGGCCAGCCCAACCCCTGCTAAGGGTCAGACTGGCCTCGGTTCTTCCGTAGACCTAAGTCACACTATTGAATTGTTAGGTGCCCGTCCGGTAAACACAAAAGGCCAGCTAAACCCCGAAAGGTTCAACTGGCCTTGGTAGTTCCATCAGCCACAATATTTTGCTATAGTCCGGCGGTGGGGCGGCACTCCCACATCTCCACAAGGGCGACAGATGCCTGTCCTGTCCTCGCCGGAAACTGCCCGTTATCAGTCTACCACAATGACCAACCCACACTCTGGGAGTGACCCCGACCCTATGGTCTCCAGGGGAAATGGCTGCCCGTTCCTCGCGCGCGTGGGAGTGACGCCTCCACGAATGTGCTTTTACCGTTCCTGCCTGCCCGTTCCTCGCGCGCGTGGGAGTGACGATGCCGCGAGGCTACTGGAATGACTGGCTACAGCCCGTTCCTCGCGCGCGTGGGAGTGACTGCCAGGGCGCTGATAGCTGAAGCGCCGCCAACGCCCG
>DUNJ01000087.1 GCA_012839395.1 Tepidimicrobium sp. | reverse complement strand
GACAGGGTTGGCATTACCAGGTCGGTTATAGTAAATGCCCTCAGGAAGTTTGAATCTGCAGGGGTTATAGAATCTATCTAGCAATTTATCATTCAATATTCTTATATGTGTTCCCTTCATTCCTAAAGACCTAGATTCTATAACCCCTGCAGATTCAAACTTCCTGAGGGCATTTACTATAACCGACCTGGTAATGCCAACCCTGTCTGCAACCTTGCTTGCGACTAGCAATCCCTCAACTCCATCTAATTCCTCAAATATATGCTCCATAGCCTCCAGTTCCGAATATGATAAAGTGCCTATAGCCATTTGAACTACAGCTTTTTTTCTAGCCTCTTCCTCCATCTTTTCACTTTCAGATCTTAAAATCTCCATACCTACTATAGTAGCGCTATATTCCGCCAGTACTAGGTCGTCTTCTGTAAACTTCTTTCCAAAACGTGCCAAGACCAATGTAGCTAATCTAGAGCCGCCACTGTTAATTGGAATTATGGTTACAATTTTGTTAGGATAATCGCATTCCGAAATCTGGTCAAAAACGCATTCTATGACTTCCTCCACATTTTCCTCAGTTTCCATTACCTTCAATAATTCGTCATTATACTTTTTAGGAAACCTTTTTTCCTTCACAATTTCTGCTTGCACTATATCGCAATCAAAACCATCGGATAATTCATATCCCAATACCCTTCCTTTTTTACTAGCAATATATACATTTGCATCCAATATATCGCTAAGTATCTTGCTCAATTCCTGAAACGAAACCGGCTTTGAACCTGAACTCTGTAATGTCTTATTTAATCTTCTTGTTTTTTGCAATAGACTTTCAGTCATTTGAACCCTCCTTATCTTAATAAATATAATTTTACATATGATTTCGACATATATTCAATCAACCTATTGTTTATATGGTTTTTGCTTAGAATGGGACTTTTTACGATTTTATTAGTCTATCTTTATAAATTTTAAACATTTATGTTTTCAGAATATTTTGCAATCTCATATATAGATTACTATATTTTTGACAAAATGTACAGTTGTTTTATCTTTTTTCTGTTTTGGTATATCCGCAATTCCCATCAAAACACATTTTGGTAATCGTCTTTTTAGTCTGCTTTTTTACCATTAATCCATCGCATGCTGGGCACTTTTCCTTTATAGGCTCATTCCAGGACACAAAATTGCAATCTGGGAAATTGTCACAACCATAAAATATCCTTCCTTTTCTACTTCGCCTTCTGATGATATCGCCCCCACACAAGGGACATGGAATACCAAGCTTGTGAACTATGGCCTTGGTATTCTTACATTCTGGATAACCAGGACATGCTAGAAACTTTCCATACCTTCCATGTTTAACTACCATGTTTTTGCCACATTTTTCACAAACTACATCGCTTACCTCGTCTTCTATTTCAATCTTTTCTATCTCCTCCTCTGCTCTCTTTAAAATCACATCAAATTCCTTATAAAAATTGCCCACTATTAACTGCCAAGGATATTCACCTTCAGCAATCTTATCCAGACTCTCCTCTAAATCAGCGGTAAACTCCTCGTTTATAATCTCTTTAAAATATTCCTTTAACAAATCATCTACCAGTATTCCTAGCTCAGTTGGGACAAAGGATCGGTTATCGAGATTGACATATTCCCTATTTAATATTGTAGAGATTGTGGGTGAATAGGTGCTAGGTCTACCAATGCCCAAATCCTCCAAGGTCTTGATCAGCGAGGCCTCGGTATATCTTGGAGGGGGTTGGGTAAAATGCTGATTTGGTTGAATCTCATCCACCTTAACTTGATCACCCTTTACAAGCATCGGCATCTGTACATCCTTATCCTTATTATCCACATTATCATACACCTTTAAGAAGCCATCAAACTTCAACTTGGACCCTGAAGCCCTAAATACATTGTTATTAGATAATATGCTAACAGAAATGGTGTCATATTGGGCTGGATTCATCTGGGAACCTACAAATCTGCGCCATATTAAATCATATAACTTAAACTGGTCTAGGGTTAATGAGTCCTTTATATCATCTGGTCTCCTTAATACCGAGGTAGGTCTAATGGCCTCGTGGGCATCTTGGGCTTCCTTTTTACCCTTGCCTTGATAGAACTTACCTCCATTGCTGTAATTCCTACCATAGTTTTCAACTATGTAGGACTTCGTGGTCTCTACCGCTTCTTTAGATACCCTAGTAGAATCAGTCCTAATATAGGTTATCAGGCCAACGGTGCCCTCTCCTTCAATATCTATCCCCTCATATAGCTGTTGGGCCAACATCATCGACTTCCTTGTAGAAAACCCCAACCTCTTGGAAGCATCCTGCTGCAGGGTACTGGTTGTATAGGGGGCATAAGGATTCCTTCTTCTTGTCCCCTTTTTAACCTTATCCACAATAAACTTATCTTTGTCCAATGTAGCCAATACATTTTCTGCTTCATCCTTATTCTTGATCTTGACCTTTACATCTTTTCCATTCTCCCTAATACCATAAAACTGTGACTCAAATAATACTCCTTCTTTTTTCAGGATAGCTTTTATACTCCAATACTCTTCTGGTTTAAATTCTTCTATTTCCCTTTCCCTGTCACAGATAAGCTTTACGGTAACCGATTGAACCCTTCCCGCGCTCAATCCCTTTCTTATCTTTCTCCACAATAGCGGGCTTATTTTGTATCCCACTAATCTATCCAATATTCTCCTAGCCTGTTGAGAATCTACCAAATTTTTATCTATAGTTCTTGGGTTTTTTATAGCCTTTAATACAGCTGGTTTTGTTATTTCATTAAATTCCACCCTCGCAAGCTCGTCTTCTTTAATGCCCAATATGTGAGCTAGATGCCAGGAGATAGCCTCTCCTTCTCTATCCGGGTCAGTGGCCAGAAATATTCGCTTTGATTTTTTTGCTGCCCTCTTCAATTCCTGCACAACTGGTCCTTTCCCTCTAATGGTGATATACTTTGGTTCAAAATTATTCTCTATATCGATTCCCAATTTGCTTTTAGGTAAATCCCTTATATGTCCTACTGAAGCCTCCACCTTATAATCCTTGCCTAAAAATTTTCTAATGGTTTTCGCTTTTGCAGGCGACTCAACTATGACTAAGTTCTTTTGCAAAAATTACACCTCCAAGTATTTCCTGCTCAAACTAAAGCAAATGTATTTCCCGGTAACTCTTTTACCAGTCCCTTTATTTCTAATGCGGTAAGAACACTATAGACTGTAGATATATCAAGTCCAGTATTAAAAACTATCTTATCACAATGAATAGGTCCTTTCTTTATCAGTTCAAAAACCCTTAATTCCAATTCGCTCAATTGGGAGTAATCGCTTTGGATTTCCCTGTTTTTTTCTACCTGCACCTGCAGGTCGTATATCTCCTCCACAATATCATCTATATCCATCACTAGCTTAGCCCCATCCTTAATTAACATATTGGTCCCCCTGCTAAAGATGCTGTTTATATTGCCTGGTAACGCAAAGACTTCTCTACCTTGTTCCGAAGCATGATGAGCCGTTATCAGAGAACCGCTTTTCTCCTTAGCTTCGACCACGATCACCCCTAAGGATAATCCGCTAATGATTCTATTTCTCTGCGGAAAATTGTAGGCAAAAGGAGGTGTTCCAAAGAAAAATTCCGTAAGTATAGCTCCATTTTGGGGGATTTCATCGTATATATCCTTATTTCTTTTAGGATAGATTATATCCAATCCATTTCCAAGTACCCCAATAGTTCTACCATTCTCCTCCAAAGCCTTTTTATGCGCTATACCATCAATCCCCGCAGCTAGCCCACTAATTATAGTTACATCTAATTTCACTAGTTCTTTAACAAGCCTTTCTGTGGCCCATTTACCATAGGTAGTGGCTTTTCTAGATCCAACAATGGCAATAGCAATACTATCTGCTTCTACCATCTGTCCCCTCCTATACAGGACCTTTGGACTATCATATATATGTTTTAGCAACTTTGGATAATCTTGATCAAATATGGTGACTACATCTATATTTGAGTCCTCTATATCCTCTATCAACCTTTCCATATTATCAATATTGCGATTGGAAATTATCTTTTCCTTGGTTTTAGCATTTATACCCCTTAAACCATATATGTTTTTACAGGGCAATTCCCATATATCCGTTAGTTGGACCACTTGTTTCATGATATTGTCGATGCTCTTACTCCCTATGCGTAGACTGCTTAGCCATATCAAGATATTTCTATTAGAGATTTTATTCACATCAGATTACCCCCAGTACTTATTCCCTAGGCTCCTATATCTGATAGCCTCCAAGACATGCTTCTCTAAAATTAGATCCGACTCATCTAGATCAGCTATTGTTCTGCTCACTTTTAAGATCTTATTGTATGTTCTAGCGCTAAATTTATATCTATCAAAGGCATTTTTTAGTAGCTGTTTTGCCTTTTTATTAAGTTTACAATATTTTTTAATGTTTCTTGAGCTTATTTGAGAATTGCTATATATATTGTCCTCCCTATACCTTTCTAACTGTATCTGCCTTGCCTTATTAACCCTTTTTCTTATTTCCCTAGAAGTTTCAGCCTTTCCACCATGGTCCAGTTCCTCATATTTAACAGGCAACACTTCAATATGGATATCTATTCTATCCAACAATGGATTGCTCAATTTGCCCAAGTATCTATCTATACTGCTTTGGGAACAAGTACATTCATGGAAAGGGTCTCCTAAGTATCCACAAGGACATGGGTTCATACTAGCCATAAGCATGAATTTAGCAGGGTAATTAAGGGTTGCATTTACCCTAGATATAGTCACTACCCCGTCTTCCATAGGCTGCCTTAAAACCTCCAAAACGCTTTTTTTAAATTCGGGTATCTCATCTAAAAAAAGTACTCCATTATGAGCCAAAGAAACCTCTCCAGGTTTTGGAATCCTACCACCGCCTATTAAGGAAGCCGATGAGGCTGTATGATGCGGTGCCCTAAAGGGTCTGGCTTTTATTAGGCTGTTGGAATTTAAAAGCCCCGCTACACTATATATCTTGATCACCTCAATAGCTTCGTCAAAAGACAATTCTGGAAGTATTGTAGGCAATCTGCGGGCAGCCATGGTTTTTCCCGCCCCCGGTGGGCCGATAACCAGCAAATTATGGGACCCAGCTGCTGCCACCTCCAAAGATCGTTTCAACCCCTCTTGCCCTTTTATATCGCTAAAGTCCATATCAAATTCCTCATCTTGCTGAAGGGATAATGAGGTTTCATTTTTAAATGCTGGAATCGATATTTTTTTATTTAAGTAATCAACAGCCTGCTTTAAATTTTGCACCGGTATTATCTCAATATCATCAACTATACCTGCCTCATCCTTATTATCATATGGGACCATGCACCTCTTTATATTTGATTCCCGCATAGATATTATCATGGGCAATACACCTTCTATGGGATTTAATCTACCGTCTAAAGACAATTCCCCTATAAAAGCCATATCTCCATGACAAAAATCATCAAGAACCCCCATTGCTTGTAAAATGCCTAGTGCAATTGCCAAGTCTAATTGTGAGCCTTCTTTCTTCAAATTAGCCGGTGCCAAATTGACCGTGATTCTGTTTAGGGGAAACTCAAATCCGCTGTTTTTAATTGCGGTTCTGACCCTTTCCTTGGATTCCTTTATGGAGGTATCTGGCAATCCCACAATGTTGAACACGGGTAAGCCCCGGGATAGATCGGTCTCCACATCTATTATATATCCATTTAGCCCCTGTAAAATACAAGTGTTGATTTTTGAATACATAACAACCTCCTTATACCAGGACAGTTTCCCTACGCACCTTTAAAATGCATTCTTTATATGATTAATCTTGGATTCCTTTCCAAGATAAACTTCTATCACATCATATCTAGCTTGATAATCTTTTAACTTTTGATCCTGCATGTATGCAAGTGAGGTTTTCAATATAGTATTCCGTTTCTTCCAATTCACTGCCTCATATGGATATCCAAAATTTATACTCGTTCTCGCTTTTACCTCTATAAATACCAATATATCGGACTTTGTTGCAATTATATCTATTTCCCCTGTTTTAATCCTATAATTCCTGTCTAATATATCATAGCCCTTTGAAATAAGATATTTTACTGCCCTATCTTCTCCTTCAATGCCCTTAGCTATATTATTCCTCATAGGCATCCCTTTTCTCCTTATCCAACAGATATACAAATGTAATTATCTTAGAAACCGCCTCATATAATTCCGGGGTAATCTCCTCATCGATATCCAATTTGTATAGGTCTTCTACTAGTTTCCTGTCCTCATATATTGTGATACCCTCTTCTTTGCCAACCTGTAGGAGTTTATCTGCTAGCTCGCCTTGTCCCTTTCCTATCACCCTAGGCGCTCCATCTTGTTCCTCATAGGTAAGAGCAACCGCTTTTTTAATCGAATCATTTCCCCTTTTCATAGCATCGCATCACACCTTGATATCTAAAGAATATACAGATTTTTCATTTACAACCAATGCATCCAGCAGGCTATAACAATCCATAAAAAGATACTCAACTTTTCCTACACGATAACCAGTGGATTCAACCATATCCCTAAGAAATTCCTCTTCAGATTTAAATAGATGATAATCCTCTTTAGCCACATTGCTAAATTTAATATTTATTGATAGATCTAGCAGCTGACAAAAAATCTTTATGTTACCTAATCTTGAAGTCTGTAGATTGATAAAGATGTTGAGCCTTTCCCCTAATCCATGTCTCTTTCTTTTTTCTTTAAAAAATGTCAATATGCCCTTATAGCCCCCTTCATCTATGTCTAGTGGTAAATAGATAAATGAAAGTTCCTTATTTATATCATCCATAAATTCTATTTTGTCATTTAATTCCTTGATAACTTCTTCTATACCCTTATCGTCTAACAAGTTATCTGTCTTGGTTAATCCTTCTATGCCAAGTAAAATTTGCTTTAACCTGTCTCCACTTTCTCCAAGGGATATGCTATAACTTCCCTTATCAATATTAACCTTTTTTATTAGATTTGTAAACTTTTTGCCAAATATTTTTCCCAAAGTTTTGAAATCTTCTGAAAATGAAAGGGGGTCTTCCATTAATTTTAGCAGATATCTTATATTATTCAAATTTGGTTTCATATTAAATTTTATAAGAAACCCAACTATTTTTACCAAACTCGGCATTAAATTATCCTCCAAACAATTCATCTTTGAAAGGTATTTGTTTACAATTGAAGTGAAATCCCTTCCCCCATCCATTTCTTCCTTGTTTTCAATTATCAAATTTACAATATCTACTTTTCCTATATCTAGATCCTTGTTTGAGTTCACTAATTTAATTTTATCATCAGGCCTTATATTTAAAAGTTCCTCTAACTTATCGAGTATCTTTATGCCTTTAATGACATCATCCTTACTTAATCTAACATTATATTTTATCAATGTTTCCAGAAAATCTACAGATATTTGATCATCCTCAATGTTGAATTCCGTTAATAGGTCCTTTAGATAATTAGCCGTTCCGGACAGGGTTTTCATTTCCCCATCGCTATCCATATTATTTGGAAGAAGTTTCAATTCCATTCGATCTGATAAAAGTCTTTTTACTAAAAATTTTGATGTCATACCCTCATGGAGGTCAACTTCATCCTCTAAATAGGCCTTAAATATGCCTAAGTTTTCAATGTCTATAATAGCTGTGTCATCCATAAAGCCTATAACTAATCCTTCTAAAATATCCCCTTCCCTAGCTAGCTCTTTATCTATGCTGATATTTGATTTGCTTAAGATCATAAAATTGTCAACTTTCATAAATCTCTACCACCCTATGATCAACCTACAATATGTTTTTTAAAAAGGACATCCTATGCACGGGAGAAGGGCCTATCCTCCTAATCGCCTCCCTATGCTCCCTAGTGCCATATCCCTTATTTTTCTCAATTTTATAGCCGGGGTATTTAGAGGCCCATTCCTTGCATAATTCATCCCTAAATACCTTCGCCACTATTGAGGCACAGGCTATTCCATGACTTTTTGTATCCCCTTTAATAATATTCATTTGGGGTATATCCATAGGGACATTCTCCGCATCTACCAATAAATAGTCTGGAATAACAAGATTGCCTGCCCTATCGGCTAAATTTAACACTGCTTGTCTCATAGCTAATCGTGTACTCTCCTTAATATTTATGCGATCGATTGTTTCCGGATCTACTCTCCCAATACCAATTGCAATAGCCCTTTTCATAATCTTCCTATGGAGTTCTTCTCTTCTCCTAGCAGTTAACTTTTTAGAATCGGTAATTCCATCTATGATGATACCCCTCGGCATAATAAGAGCACAGGCTAAGACATCGCCTGCTAAGCAACCTCGCCCCACTTCATCTATACATGCAATTAACTCATGTCCCTTTTCATATATCCTATTCTCTATCTCAATCAAAATCAATCACCACTTTCAGGCAGCTCTAAAGTAATCTTTCCTATCAATCCCTTCCTATATTCATCCAATAGGATGTCGCTAGCCCTAGTAAAATCAACCTCGCCACCCTTTATTAAGCAACCCCTTTTCCTACCTATGTTATCTATAATTTCATATGGGGATTTGTTTTTCATGTCTATCCCATATCTCTTCTCCAATAGTTTATTAGAAACTCTATTAATTCTCTCTACCAACTTTAAGGCTAGGCTTTCAACGTCCAATATCTCATCCTTTATTGCACCAGTAAAAGCTAAATTTAATCCAACTTCCTCATCCTGAAATTTGGGCCATAAAATCCCTGGAGTATCCAATAATTCTAAACTATCTTTTACCTTTATCCACTGATTCCCCTTAGTCACACCTGGCCTATTCCCAGTCCTAGCACCCTTTCTTTTGGACAAGCTATTGATCAAGGTGGATTTTCCTACCTATAAGGGCCATGATTATTGGGG
>DUNJ01000086.1 GCA_012839395.1 Tepidimicrobium sp. | reverse complement strand
GAGACGAGTTTTTTTATACCATTTTGCAGAAGTCTTACTTGAGTTTATTGAAAAAATAAAATATTTCAAATTGATTAAATGATTAAATAAGGAGGTTTGTACAATGGACAATTTGTTAGCCTTAACCGTACTATGCGTAATCTTCGCCATTGGGGATATCGTATCAGTAAAAACCAAATCAATACTTTCGATGTTATTCGTTTCATCCGTTATCCTTTTAGTTGGGTTCTGGGTAGGATTGCCCACTACAATCTTTGATGATGCGGCATTATTAAGTATCGGTTCAATATTAATTGCTTTTCTAATTACTCACATGGGAACCCTTATGAGCTTCAAGGACCTCAAAGCTCAATGGAAAACCGTGGTCATTGCAATGGGAGCAGTTGCAGGCATTGGAGTATTCCTATTTCTAGTTGGATCACCACTATTGGGAAAGGAATATGCAATAGCAGCAGCTCCACCAGTATCCGGGGGGGTTGTAGCAGCTATAATGATGGGGGAGGCTGCTAAAGCAAAGGGGCTTGAATCCTTAGCAGTCTTTGCAACATTGATAGTAGTAGTCCAAGGCTTTTTCGGTTTTCCCGTAGCCTCAATATTACTGGGTAAGGAAGCCAGGAGGATACGTGATGAATTTAGAAGCAACGGAGACGTTATAAAGTCAGAAACCGCTACGGCTGCAACCTCAGAAGCAGGACTAGGGGAAAAACCTAAACTTATACCTCCTTTGCCGAAGCATCTACAAACACCATATGTGCTTTTGGCCAAATTAGGTATAGTTGCAGTAATAAGTTTTCAATTATCCCATTTGATCAATGATATAATAAATCCAAACGTAATGTGCCTAATCGTGGGCGTTGCGGCGAGGGAATTAGGTTTTCTTGAAGAAGATGTAATGTCAAAAGCAAATGCATTTGGACTTGCTATGGTAAGCCTTATGGCAATCATATTTTCTAATCTCACACAGGCTACCCCACAGATGCTTGCCTCGCTATTATTGCCCCTGATAGGTAGTTTAGTACTGGGTCTAATAGGAATCGTTTTGGTATGCACTGTATTGAGTAAAATACTTGGCTATTCCAAGGAAATGGCTATATCCATTGGAGTATCTGCCCTGTTTGGTTTCCCAGGAACCTTTGTAATATCTAACGAGGTCGCCCAGGCAGTAGGAGAAACTGAAGAGGAAAGAGATGCGATTTTGGGCGAGATATTGCCGAAGATGTTGGTTGCAGGATTTATGACCGTTACCATCTCATCGGTAATACTTGCGGGTGTTATGGTGAATTTTATGTAATTTGATAATTGTTTACTATTACTTATATAGGGAGGAGTTAGTTATGTCTGATAAAACGCTGTACAAAGGGTTTACAATGATCGATGGTACTGGAAAGGAACCTATATCCAACGCTTGGTTTCTAGTGAAGGGCCAGACCCTCGTCAAAATTGGTCAAGGAGATGAATTACCGTCAACGGAAGGCGTAAATGTAGTGAATTTAAATGGTAAGGTGGTTATGCCCGGTTTAATCAACTCCCATGTCCATATTACCATGGAACCAGTAGGAGATCCTTTTAGCCTTATACTATCTGAAAGCCTTCCAAAGACCACTTTGAGAGGAGTTGCCAATTTAAAGAAACACCTATTGGCTGGTACCACCTATTTTCGGGATCTAGGTGCCCACGGTGGAATTGATTTGGCATTGAGGGATAGCGTAAAGGCAGGACTTATAGAAGGACCTGAATTTCTAGTGTCTTGTGAAGTTGTTACTATGACCGGTGGTCACGGTTGGCCAATGGGTAGGGAAGCCGATGGTCCAGACGAGACAAGAAAAGCAGCAAGGGAACAGCTAAAGGCAGGAGCCGATGTAGTTAAAATCATGGCAACAGGTGGTGTTATGACCGAGGGAGTGGAACCTGGCTCACCACAGCTTTCTAAAGAGGAAATGGAGGCAGCAGTAATAGAAGCACATAAAGCAGGCAAGAAAACTGCCAGCCATGCTCAAGGGACCGAAGGTATAAAGAATGCAATATTAGCCGGAATAGACTCGATAGAACATGGTATATTCTTGGATGACGAAGCCATTGAAATGATGGTTGAAAGGGGAACCTATCTAGTGCCTACTTTAGTTGCACCATACTTTATAGTTGAATATGGAGTAGAGGCCGGCGTGCCAAAACAAGCCGTTGATAAATCTGAAATGGTTATGGGAAGTCACATGGATAGCTTTAGAAGAGCCTATGAAGCGGGAGTTAAAATAGCTATGGGTACAGATGCAGGTACTCCATTCAATTTCCACGATGCTGCTCCCCATGAGTTGAAATTGATGATGGATTGCGGAATGACAGCAATGGACGCCTTAGTATCGTCGACAAAAACATCGGCAGAACTATTGGGAATCGATGACAAATATGGAACTCTGGAGGAAGGAAAATTTGCCGATTTCCTAGTGCTAGATGAAAATCCTCTAGAAAACTTAGATACTTTATTCAATATCAATAGCGTCTATAAATTGGGTAAATTGGTAAAGTAATAAAAAGCAATAAATTGACTATTATCAATATCGAACCAGCCCTGGCCCCTATTAACAAGGCGACTAGGGCTGGTCTGTTTTTATCTATACTATATCATCTAACATCAGATACTTGCAAAAATATCCATAAACATTTTATTCTAAATAGACTATTATAGTCTCCCTTACTGGAGCAAACCCTACTTCTCCAACTTGGAAGGTTAATACGTGAAATCCCGCCTGTAATGGCTCCTCCAATTGTAAGCGCAATGTGAGTTTTTTTATATCATATTCGGGAACATAAGATATGCCATCTAGTATTATCTTTATACTGTTATAATCTATATTAATGGCCGATGTCTTCTCTATAATAGCAATAAACGATGAAGTATCTATAGAAAGCCTATCACCCATATCATATGAATGGTGAATCTTAATCCTCGATCTAGGCTTATCATACTGTTCGGCCATCCTTTCTACCTCTCCCAAAACCCGTAAGATATTTCCCCCCAATATCTTCCTTATTTCTCTCCTCGAATATCCCCTATCTATCAATTCCTCTGTGATCCTATATGTCTGTGAAGAGTCTTTCAAATCAATAGGCAATGTTGCACCATCAAAATCTGATCCAATCCCCACATGATCTATACCAATTAAATTCACCACATAATCTATATGATCTACATAATCCTTAATATAGGCGGGTTCGTCTGGGTATTTATCTATTAAAAATTCCGGATACAGCACTATACCTATTACCCCTCCATTTTTAGCCAATGCCTTCAATTGAGAATCTGTTAAGTTTCTGGGGTGATTCCTCAGAGAATATACCCCTGAGTGAGTAGCCATTATGGGAGCCCTTGTGTTCTTTATCACATCCCAAAATGTACTCTCCGCCATATGAGAGACATCCACTACCATCCCCAGACGATTCATCTCCTCCAGTATTTCCTTTCCAAGTTCGGTTAGTCCCCCTTCGGAAGGCGTAGCATCCTGATCCCCATACACCCTGCTAGCTCCTTCACCCAATGCATTTGAAGTATTCCATGTGAGGCCAAACACCTTTATCCCCAAGTCATGATACTGTTTCAATAATTCCATCCCATTTTCCTTATCCAGAGAATATCCACCTTCAATAGCAGGTATGGCTGCTATCCTGCCTGAATCTACTATCATTTCAATATCCTCCATAGAATCTATTATCTTGAAGGTATCCAAGTTCTTTTCCTCAGTCCAATAAAGCGCATTAATCGAGGATAAGGTTCTGTTGATATTTTCCGAAATATTTCCATAGCACTCTTCATTATATGCCGCAAAAAATAGGGTATTTAAACCTCCATCCTTTAACTTGGGTATATCTACATGATTATCAGTATTTCTGCCTATATCTACTACAGGCAACCCAGTATTTAAATCCACTACCTTCAGCATGGTATCATTATGGCTATCCGCCACTATTGAACTGAAATGGATATCATGGGCCTTTAATTTTTTATCCGGCATCGTAAAAGCTAAAAATAAAGGTAGCAAAACGATAAAACTCAACAACAAATATATTGTCTTCAATGTAACCTCCTTAGTAATAGCTACTATAGTATTAGCATCCCTTATAATTATTTTTATATTTTATTCGTAGATATCGGTTTCTCTTTAATATAATTGTATGTAAAAAGCATAAAAAATACAATATGTCTTTATCTTGGAATTAATTAGCCATTTCATTTGCAACAGCCTAAATCTTATGTTATACTTATATACTGTAAACAAGTTCAGATAGTGAATTGCATCGCTTAATTCTTTATTGCAAAGAAGCGGGGGAACCAACTTTTGGGGTGAATCATATATTGAGGAGCTTCCCTTTTGCTCTAACCCGACAGCTAACCTCGTAGGCGTTTAAAGGGAGTCATGTTGTGCTAATTTTATTTTAGACTATGGTACTCCATAGTTTTTTTGTTGCCATTTTTAGCATCAAGATGTACTTCTCTCTTTAATATAATGTAATTTTACAATTGCTAAATGCATTCATTATGTAAAAATACTAATATTAAGGGAAGGTGTAGAATGATGAGAAGGGTAACAGGTTTATTGTTATTGGTTTGTTTAATTACGTCGATTATGATTGGATGTTCCGGGGAGATTTCTGGAAATAAGGAGATCGCTTTTGCAGATGCACAGTGGGACAGCAATAAGTTTCACAATGCTGTAGCCGGCATAATAGCGGAAAAGGTTTATGGATATTCCTGGAGGGAGGTTCCTGGGTCTACCACTGTACTACATGAAGGCCTATTAACAGGGGAAGTGGACGTTCATATGGAAGTATGGACGGATAACCTAGCCACATACAATGACGATTTAGCTGCAGGCAGGTTAAAGGAACTTAGTATAAATTTTGATGATAACTATCAAGGTATATATGTTCCACGGTATGTAATAGAAGGCGATGATGAAAGAGGCATTAAGCCACTTGCGCCAGATCTAAGGTATATATGGGATCTAAAGGATTATCCCGATATATTTCCCGATGATGAAAATGAGGGGATGGGCAGAATTTACGGTTCAATTCCTGGTTGGGAAGTAGATGAAATATTGCATAGGAAATACCTTCACTATGGGTTGGATGATAATTTCATATACTTTAGACCAGGTTCTGATGCCGCATTGGCAACTGCAATCACCTCGGCCTATGATAAAGGGGAACCTATAGCGGCATACTATTGGGAGCCTACATGGCTATTGGGTATGTACGATATGGTTTTATTAGAGGACGAACCTTTTGATGAAGATACCTATATGGAAGGCGAAACCGAATTGCCGGCGGTAAAGGTGACCATAGCTGCAAGCAACAACTTTACCGAAAACAATCCGGAAATAGTTGAATTCTTAAGCAAATATGAAACTTCTAGTCAATTAACCTCTGAAGCTCTAGCCCATATGCAGGAGACAGGGGATGATTATGTTGAAACAGCTAAATGGTTCCTAAGAGAAAATGAGGAGTTGTTGGATAAATGGCTGAATTCTGAAGATGCTAATACTATGAAAGAGTATTTAAATAAGTAGGAGGGATTTGAATGAATACCGATTGGTTTTATGACTTCCCTTTCAAAATCCCTATCGACCTTGGGGCCATTGATAATGCTGTAAGAACATTTAGTGCTAAATATGATAGCTTCTTCAATGTTATAAGATCTGGTTTAAATGGATTTGTCAATTCCATCTATAATATATTGAACTTTATTCCATGGTTTGTGCTTATACTATTTATTATTACAGCAGGTTGGAAACTCTCTAAAAAAGTTAGTACAGGGATATTATACGGTGCTTTATTATTTCTAATAGGTGTTGCTGGATTATGGACTCTAATGAATGAAACGCTATCCATAATAATAGCTTCAGTCATCATATCCCTATTGTTGGGATTCCCTTTAGGAATCGTAATATCTACCAGCGATAGGGCTGATAGGATAATGCGACCTATATTGGATACAATGCAAACTATGCCAGTATTTGTGTATCTGATACCGGCAATGTTGTTTTTTGGTCTAGGGAAACCACCGGCGGTGATAGCTACTACAATATACGCCATAGTTCCCACAATACGGCTTACTAACCATGGAATTAGGCAAATAGATAGAGAGGTTATAGAAGCTTCCTTAGCTTTTGGCTCCACTAGGTTACAATCCCTAGTTAAGGTGCAAATACCTCAAGCCTTACCAACCATAATGGCAGGTGTCAACCAAACCCTTATGATGGCAATATCTATGGTGGTAACCACCTCCATGATTGGAGCAACAGGATTGGGCATGGAAGTATTAATAGGAGTCAATCGAGTAGAAATTGGAAGGGGATTGATATCCGGTACCGCTGTAGTAATAATAGCTATAATATTGGACAGGATAACGCAAGGCTTTGTTCAACAAAGCGAGGTGAAAACTGATGGACAATAATATCTTGAGCCTAAGAAATGTATCGAAATTGTTTGGATCCGAAAAAAACAAAGCATTGAAATTGAAAAAATCGGGAGTAGATAAAGACACAATATATGAGAAAACGGGGGTTACGGTAGCCCTTTGGGATGCAACTTTGGATATAAAAGAAGGGGAGATATTTGTAATAATCGGTCTATCCGGTTCCGGCAAATCAACATTGGTAAGATGCTTTAACTTGTTAAATAAACCAACATCGGGACAGATCTATTTTCAAGGGGAGGATATAGGCAAATTTAACAGAGAACAATTAAATGACTATAGAAGAAACAAAATATCTATGGTATTCCAACAGTTTGGATTGATGTCCCATAGAAATGTATTGGGAAACGTAGAATATGGGTTAGAAGTAAAGGGGTTATCAAAAGACGAACGATATGAAAAAGCTATGGAGATGATTTCCATGGTAGGACTGGGTGGATATGAAAATGAGCCTATTTCTAGCCTTTCAGGGGGAATGAGGCAAAGGGTAGGCATAGCAAGGGCTTTAGCAAACAATCCAGAAGTATTGCTTATGGATGAACCCTTCTCAGCCTTAGACCCCTTAGTTAGAAAAGATATGCAGTTTGAGTTATTAACTATTCAGCGGAAATTGAATAAAACCATAGTGTTTATAACCCACGATATAGACGAAGCCTTTAAGTTGGGAGATCGAGTGGCCATAATGAAAGATGGTGAAATCATTCAAATTGCAACACCAGAGGAGATGAGCGAACATCCTGCAGATGATTATGTAAGTCAATTTATAGATAGCGCCGATAAAACTCAGGTTATAAGCGTTAGAAATGTTATGATTACCCCAAATAGCATAGTTCGGTTAAAAGATAGCCTAAACTACTCCATCAATACCATGCGAACCAATGGAGTATCTAGCGCATATGTAGTAGGTAAAAAGATGAAGTTAGAAGGCGTAATAACTATAGATGATGCCATACAGGCTAGAAAAAAAGGATTGACCATATCCGATATTTTGATAAGGGATATAAACACTACATCTCCAGATGCTCTATTGACAGATATTATGTCCATGGCAGCGGAAACTCCGTTTCCAATAGCAGTAGTAGATGAAAATAACAGCCTGAAAGGAATAGTCTCTAAAGTTCATGTCCTTTCATCCATATTGTAGATCGGGTAGGAGGTAACCAATTATTTTAGTTGCCTCCTACCCACACCACCGTACGTACCGTTCGGTATACGGCGGTTCCTTAGTTTTCAATTACTTTCAGATAATAGCTAGTCATGGATATGTATCCTTGATTGGCTATTTCTTTATTGGTTAGTATACTATTTAAAATCATTGAAGAACGCCATATTCCCTTTCGGCAATTGGCTATCTCGTGCACTTTCCATTCAGGTAAAGTTATATTTCCTTATCATTTTATACCTGGTTTTTGCCCTTTTCCATTGTTTCCAGTATATAGCTCTTATTCTCCTTCTTAACCATTCATCTATTGATGTTAATAGATTTTTCATGTCTGCTAGTGAGAAATAGTTTATCCATCCTACTATAAATTGTTTTAATCTTACTTGTCTGTATTCATTACTCCACCCATTATTTCTATGGGTTAATTCTCTTAGACGGTTTTTCATCTTCTCTCTTGACCTTGGATGTACCCTTAGTCTACATTTACCTTTGTATCTATAGAAGCCATAACCTAAAAATTTAATTTTACTT
>DUNJ01000244.1 GCA_012839395.1 Tepidimicrobium sp. | reverse complement strand
TGAATTTCCTACACTCAGCACTTAGTTTGCAAATTTGTTCATAAGCCTCTTCCAAAGATAGACCCATGTATTGCGGTGAAAGCAACGTTCCTTCTCTTAGCTTACGAGAGCGTCCTCTTGTCGTTATGGAAGGAACGTTGCTTTCACCGCAATACATGGGTCTATCTTTGGAAGAGGCTTATGAACAAATTTGCAAACTAAGTGCTGAGTGTAGGAAATTCAATGGTGAGTTTGTGCTCCTATGGCATAATAGCAGCTTGAGTAGTCACCGTGATAAGCATCTATATAAGAATGTTATCTCAATGCTTGTCTAGAGTGTGTGGAGAAGAAGGTCTTGCAAGTAATCAGCAGGATGGGCGATAGCATTATCTTCATTGGGCGAGTCCTGTGACTTAGCAAGCATGGGAAGATGCGGGGCTGAATTATGATAGAATATTGTCTTTGCATGGTCATGTGTTCTTATGAGACAACTCATAGCTTGGCGGTAGTAGACATAGTACGCGTGTTGACACCTATATGTACGTCGTTAGGTAGGATAATGTCCTTGCTCTGGCACGACAGGTCATTACTCTCTAACTCTCTAAGCGGAGTCGAGATACACATGTAATATGTATGTAGAGAGCAGAAATATTAGCCTTGGTTGTTTGCTTGGATTGTCTGTCTTGATTAACCTTTGCAATGTAGTCATGGTTCAAAGTAATTCTTAGTGGTGTAACTAATTGTGACAATGGTTATACGTGCTAATTAGCCTTTTATCGTTTAGGATATAGAGGGTGTATTTGAAACATGGGTGAGAGTTCAAGAACAATATCAAGAAAGATAGTAGTAAAGAAGAGCACTATAAGACTATGCTTGTTACTTGTGTTATTCAGGGTTGCTCTGGATGTTGCGTATAGATATGCTATTTCACCCATATATGCATATGCTGGTTTCACTGTCTCAATTGATTCTTGGACGCTTATTGAGTCGTATGTGCTGACGTTTCTTGTTGGGATTATGTCTCCGTCTGCTATTGTCAAACCGTCGGATTTCCTTGTCTGGATGTTTTCCGTTGGGACGATGATCCCTACGTTATCTTATTATGGAATGCATTCAGGCCCGAGGGTGTTTATGTATTGGGTGTGTTTCAGCTTCTTAATTGTAGTAATAACTAGTAGGCTGCCTAATGTTAGAATACCTACTCTGAAGCAAGGACGAAAAATTGGTGTTTTTGCGATGATTGTAACGACCTTCATTGTAGCCTTATCATTGATTGCAAAGGGAGGCTTGAAACACTTTAACCTAGCGTTTAGTAAGGTTTACGATCACCGACGAGACGTCGGAGTGTTGATCAGTACTGGGCTGTGGGGATACCTAAACAACTGGGTTTTCAAAGTCATCAATCCAGCTCTTATTAGCTGGGCCCTTTGGCGTAAAAGGTACCGGCTGATTCTGGTTTTCGTTGGACTTCAGATCCTGTTTTTTGGAATAAGCTCGAACAAAGCTGTACTTTTCTACCCGGTTCTTATTGCAGCCGTCTATATTTTTGCGAGGAAGCGGTATACCCTGGAATATCTAACATGTGGTTTGATAATAGTTGTACTCGTGTCGTCACTAGTGTCCTTAGTTCTACACTTCAATTGGCCTTTGTCTCTATTCGTTAGAAGAACTTTTTTCTTACCTGCACAACTAAACTTTGTTTATTATGATTTGTTTTCGGATATTGGGTACGTGTATTTATCTAACAGTATACTCTCCGGTTTGATAGACTACCCGTTCTCTCAGGCTCCCCAGGTCCTAGTAGGCCAATATTGTCCTGGGCAGGCTGCCGATGCCTGGGTTAACAATGGATTTGTTGCCACAGGGTATATGCATTTTGGCTATGCGGGAATGCTGGTATTTGCCATAATTGTGGGATTGCTTCTAGCATCAGTTGACTCCTTGACTGCTGATCGTCTGCCATTATGGTTAGGTATTAGCATAGTCATAGTGCCTTTTCGTGCTTTGTTCATCAGCGCTGACTTATTTACTGCATTAATGACCCATGGAATCATAGTTGCCTTGGTTGTCATGTTGGTGATCGGTATCAAGCAGACCCATGAGCCTGTGTGAGTAATATTTTGCTCAATGTACAAGAAAATGCATTTAGACAGCGAATCAACATAGTGTTAGCAAGCCATGCGGGCCTTGCAACCCTAATCAAACACATTTTGCTTCTTGACAAGATGTTCAAAGCCTTGGGTATACCTCCATCAGTCCACATACAGGGTTGACGCGAAAACTACGATTTAGGGAATTCAGAATTGAGACATGGAAGGTCACCAAGGATAGGTCATGCAGAGGTGAGACAATGAAAATAGTACACTTGACAACAGCACACGGACCTGATGATATAAGGATCTTTCATAAGGAGTGTTGTAGTTTGGCAGAAGCAGGCTATGATGTTATTCTAGTCTGCCCTGGAGACTCAGGCAGTTATCAGAAGGGCGTATATCGGGATTCAATACCTCTCCCGCAAAGCAGGCGGGAGAGACTGACACGTAGTATGTATGAAGCTTGTAATGCCGCCTTGGCTCACAAGGCAGATTTGTATCATTTCCATGATCCTGATTTGATACGCATAGCTCCAAGGCTAAAGAGAAGCGGCGCGAAAGTCGTCTACGATTCACACGAAGATGTTAGGGCACAGATAAGAACCAAGGAATG
>DUNJ01000085.1 GCA_012839395.1 Tepidimicrobium sp. | reverse complement strand
GAAAGTTTTTTCTTAGCTCTTACTATATGTCTCGATTAAGTTCGAGACCAACTCAAAGTATTTCACACTGTTTAATTGTCTAGGTTCATATGCACCGCCTCACTCACGGTGCCTTATTACTATAGCATGTTTATAAATCTTTGTCAACTATATTTTTGCTTTTTATTATTTTTATCTATATGCTTTGCTAACAAATTGTTTTGCTGACAACATCGAATAATCTAACACATACCTTGAAAACATTCAACTCCCCAATTTGATAAATATCCCTATTTGCATCTGAAATCGATGATTTACCTTTACCTTTCAAGGTTTTCCTCACTATTTCTTTGTTTCGTCAAAATCCAACATCTCTAATTGCTTCATCTGCTCTCTAATCTTCTCATCATTAGGATTCAGTGTATACGCCACATTGATATCCTCTATTGCTTTTTCCATCAAACCTAACTTCATATATGCCATACCCCTATTAAATATTATTTTATAATCGCTATTATCCAATTTAATTCCTTGATTAAATATATCTACCGCTCTATTTATCTCTCCAACCCCAAATAAGCAAATTCCCAATTCATTATATATATCTACATCCCTACCGCCTAAATCAATAGACTCTTCAAAAAATTCAATAGCATTTTCATAATCTCCTAATCCCTTATATGCTAATCCAGCTAGATAATAAATATTCCACTGGTTTCTACATTTATTAATTAGTTTTAAAAAAATTTCTAAGGCTAATCTATAATCCCCGCGATTCAAGTTATTTAAACCCTCTTCTAGGTTGGCATCATCCGTTAACAGGTCTAATTGTTCTCTAATCTCATGTAGATGCACTTCATTATCATCCATCCCCAAATACTTTTCCCATGTCAGTTTTGCTTTTAAATATTGATTGAAATACTTGTAATAATAACCTAACTTATAATAAGCCGGTGCAAATCCCTCCGATATTTCAAGTAGATCCTCTAGACAGCTTATAGATTTCAATAGGAACTTATTGCCCTTTTCCGTATCTCCCTTATTTATAAAGTCTCTTGATAGGTTCTCAAGACAAAGTGCATAGTTGAATAGACCTTGGATATTTTCTTTATTTATACAAGTTAGTGTTCTAAAATAAATTGCCCCTTTTTCGTAATTATCCTCCTGGGCGTATCTAAAACCCATACTTAGAATATAGTCCTCTATATTAGGATCATAACTATACAATATTTTTTTATACTGCTCCTTATATTTAAAGTCTCTATCGATACCCAATATGTATATGATCCCCTCAATCAGTTGGGAGACTTTAAACTCTTTTTCAATGGAGCCTTCCTGTATTTCTCTTAATAATGTCTCAGTTAATATAGGTAAGGGAATATCATCTTCTATGATATAATCTCCAACATCTACAAAGGCCCCTTTCTTTAGCTCTATAAAGGATATTTGGTCTACTTTTCTTAAAAAATATTTATCGATTATCTCCATACTCTCACCCCCTTAATCATAAAGTTTGTCCATATACCTTCTCTTTCTCCTAGTACTTGTACTCAATAATTTAAATAGATGGCCCCTATATATCATGGAAAAGGAAAATAGGGCCTGCCCTAAAATATAACCACCTATTCTTTTAATAGTAAAATCGTAGCCAATGGATAGATAGGTAGTAAAAATGCCTACTATTAAAGTATTGGTAATTGCATATAGTATTAAATAAAATATTACATTAGGCAATAGCCAATTTAACCAATTCTCCTCCATAAATTCGAGTGCATATCTAATGCTCTCTCCCGAAGAGTAATGCTTTTGATATATAGTCTCGGGTAAGGGGTTTAATGCCACCAAAACAACTATACTAACCACCCTATTTATTAGAATTGCATTGCCTCCTGCCATCCTTAAGACTGCAGATAAAAAATAGGAACCTATCCAAGCTATAAAAAATATTCCATATATCTTGCGTAAAAAATATCCAAATCCGTCTTTAAAATCATCCATGGTAATCTTATTATAATTAATGATATTAAATAATAGATACAAATAATTGGATATAAGACAACTACTCACAACTAACATGATAAAGCCAGCCAAAATAGACAGAACACCTCTCAACAGCGTTTTTACAGCTATTATTGCAAATATATTTATGGCCATATATATTAATCCAGTAAAAATTAATATCCAGTTGTTTTTAAAGCCCTGAACACTTTTCCTAAATGTAACTCTATTTACCATGATAATATCTTGAAGCAAGTTCAATTCCACCACTCCCTTATATAAACTCTGTTATATCATATGCTCTACACCTATTTATAACTCCCTCTTTAAATTCAAACAATATATATATAGTTTCTATCATATCACCTGTTATTTTATAATCGCTCTCAATTAAATTTAATATGTTTAGCTTAAAACCTTCAATATGAACTTTATTAATAATTTTTTTGGTAGGGATATCTTTATGCCGAACCAAACATGCGTTTAACAACTTTTCGTTCTTTAAAATATTATGCTTTCTTTCGCGTAAAAAGCTAATATTTGATCTCTTAAAATACGCAGGTATATTGAAACCCCTGTTGTTGTAGATATAGTCATATTTTAGAATCTCATTTATAATATCCAAATCTGAAAATCCCCTATAGCAACAGAAGTCCAGTAAAATCCTATATAACTTTTTCCTACTATGTGAAACACTATGATATCCTTTCATCTCCCAATAATCTAATAAATCTTCGAATAAATCGAAGGAAGTTTCGTATTTGTTTGTAATTAGATAGCCCAACGTGTTTTTAAAATATCCTCCGTTATAGTATTTTTCTACCAAATCTTCAATCCCCTTCAGCTTTAGCATCTCTCTAAAGGTGATGTAATCCGTCTCCAATACTTCATATGGCGGTATATCTAAAAACTTAAATCCGTATTTTCTTCGATTCTTCCTTAAACCAGATCCCTTTAAAAGCTTTAAAAATCCTAATTGAATTTTTTCAGGTCCAATTTCATATACATAATTGAAGGATTTTTTAAAGCTACTATAATCTTCATAGGGGAGCCCTGCTATTAGATCCAAATGCTGATGTATATTCCTAAAACTCTTTATCTCCTTAGATACCGATTTTAGCCTTTGAAAATCAGTTACCCTATCAATCGCTTCTATAGTCTTTGGATTGGTAGACTGAACTCCTATTTCAAATTGAAATAGACCTTCCTTAGCGGATTTAATAAATTGTAACATCTCACCATCTACTAGGTGGCCTGTTACTTCAAAATGGAAATTGATATCTTCAGGATCTTTATCCATAATGAATTGCATAATCTCCATAGCATATCTTTTGTTAGCATTAAAAGTTCTATCCACAAATTTAATTTGCCTTACATTAGCTTCTATAAGATTTTCCAAATCCTTCTTTACCCTATCTATATTAAAATATCTAACACCTTTTATAGTAGAAGATAAACAGAACTGACAATTGAAGGGGCAACCCCTGGAGCTTTCATAATAAACGATCTTGTTTTTAAAGTTAGTACCAACCTCTTTATATGGTGACGGTATACTGTTCAAATCATCTATCAATGGCCGCGGAGCATTCTGAATAACATGATTTCCATCCCTATATACAAGACCTTTTATTTTTTCAAAATCCTTTATCCCATCAGATACGCTCTTCAATAATTCTTTAAAAGTTATCTCTCCTTCGCCAAATATTATAAAGTCGATAAAATCATGCTTTTTAAGAATTTGAGCCCCATCAAAGGATACCTCGGGTCCTCCCAATATTATGATGATATCAGGGTTTATGGTCTTTATAGTCTCCGATATCCTTAATACCTCCTCTATATTCCATATATAAGCGGAAAATCCTATAATATCTGGGTTTCTCTTGTACAATTCCCCAACAATATAATCAATACTTTGATTTATAGTAAATTCCGCTAGCTCTATATCATGCATATCTTCAGAATAAGATTTTAAATATCTTATTGATAAAGATGAGTGGATATAGCTAGCATTTAAAGTTGTTAATATGGTTTTCATAGTCATACCTTCCTTCTTAAAAGCTATTTACATTATAGCATATCCTAATTTGAACCTGTAACTATTAGTTCCGTTTAAATTTAGCAACTTCCGTTTACGGTTGTGGATTGAAAGGTTTTTAAAAAGAGTATAGAATATGATATAGTACAATTATAATATCAATTTATGAAAGGGGTCTATAAATGAGAAAATTCGACAAAGTATCTATCCAAGAAATATCTAAGAAAGACTTACTATTAATAATCGAGGCCTTAGAATATACGGGTACCCAAACAAGCGTGGGAGCATTCATAGATTTGAAAAACAACATTTTAAAAGAATTAAGTTCTTTAGCCGAAAGTAGCCAGGAGGAGTTTTTGGAATACTTACATAGATCATAATGCTAGAATCCTTTTAATAGAATCCCTATAAAAAAACCTTCCCATAGTGGAAGGTTTGGTTACTTGACCAGTTTATAAATACCAAGCTTGGTTGCTAAGTGCACAGTCAGTCTATTAGAAGTTATCTCTTTTTTAATCACCTTTGACCTATTCAATAACGAATGATAAAAGATATCCCCTTCATCGAACTGAAATATATCTGGCAGCTCGTATTCATAAATCTTTAAATTCCTTGGATCAATTCTCCCCTTTCTTAAATTGTAGATATAAGTGGCTAAATTTTTGTAGCATCTATCCAGCTTTATATCATCTATGTTGTTTCTTTTAAAGCATGATTCCATACTTTTACCGATTATGCTATCACCAGATAAATTATCTAGGTAAACCCCCATACAATCCTGTAATTTTTGAAATCGACTGGTGCAAGATAGATTTAAGGTGTTTAAAGCTAAGATTTTATACCGTTCAAAATCTATGGAAAAGCATCCCTCATATTTTTCCATTGGAGCTCTAAATTTCTCTCGATAATTATCCAAAAAATTAGCCTGCGAAAAATTTATTATCTTCTGCTTTAATTTATCAATTACATCTTTTGCTCCTGTCAATGTCAAATACAATAATTTGGCTATAAGTAAGGCTTCTATCAATAACTCTACGTTGCCGGTAGAAAATAAAATATTTTTTATTACTTCATCTTCTATTACCGAGTAGTCTTCATTGGCCAACACTATAGGAAGTGTTCTTAATAATCCGGTATCGTCCTTATGATCCCAGTAAATATACGGATCTATATTGCCCAATATATTCATCAGCGAAGGGTTTTGTCCACGTCTATAATATTTCCAAAGCTTTATCTCCTCACGATACCTTCTATAGTCTATTTTTACTCCATACTCCTTTTCAGATGGTATAAGAGATTTGATGGTTATTATTATTAAATCCGTAATATGGGAAGGCCCCTGATTCCTTATTTGATCCTCCATAAATGCTGTTAGAAGCGGGTTTTTAATCCTCTCCAATTCCATATTATACATCCTTACATTCTATCTGGGGCTGCTATTCCCAACAAATCCAAACCTGTTTTTAATACCACCTTCGTTACATATACCAGCATCAATCGCGCCTTCCTCAACTCCTCTTCCGCCGATAATACCGGACAACTGTTATAAAATTTATTGAATGCCTTGGTTATCTCTACTATATGTCTAGTTATAATGGACGGTTCATACTTATTTAAGGCATCTGTTACTACAGCCGGAAATTGATATAAAAACCTTAATAAGCTTACTTCATTATCCTGGTTAAGTAGGCTGTGATCGATTTCTTCATCTAATTTAAAATTTCCTTTTTTCAATAAGCTATTAGCTCTAGCATGGGTATATTGGACATATGGCCCGGTTTCCCCTTCAAAGCTAAGGGTTTTTTCCCAGCTAAAGACATAGTCTTTAATTCTGTTGTTGAATAGTTCTTGAAATATAATGGCCCCTATTCCAACTTCCTTAGCCACTTCTTCTTTGTTATTTAGGTCCGGATTTCTTTCCTCTATTATCTCCAATGTGCTCTCTATCGCTTTTTCCAATACATCTTCTAAAAAAACAACCCTGCCCCTTCGAGTAGATAGGGTTCCATCCTCTAAGCTCACCATCCCAAAGGGCACATGCACACAATCATCTGCCCAATCATAACCCATCAATTCTATAACTTTTATCCATTGTTTAAAATGCAAGTTCTGTTGAGATCCTACCACATATATATTTTTATAGAAATCATAATGTTCTTTTCTATATATTGCCGCCGCTATATCCCTAGTAGTATAAAGAGTAGAACCATCACTTTTTTTAATTAAAGCTGGGGGCATGCCATATTCTTCTAGATCAATAATAACCGCTCCCTCTGATTCCTGAAGCAGGCCTTTTTCTTCCATCTCTTTTATGACCCTTGGCATCTTATCGGAATAGAAACTCTCCCCAGTATATGAATCAAATTCAATACCAAGAAGATCATATACCTTATTAAATTCCTTCAAGCTAACGTCCCTGATCCATTGCCATAGTTCAAGGGCTTCTTCATTTCCCGCTTCTAACTCCTTGAACCAATACCTAGCTTCTTCTTTAAGCTCTTCATCTTTTTCAGCTTCCTCGTTAAATTTAACGTATAGCTTTAATAGCTCATTTATGGGATCCGATTCTATAACCTCCATATCCCCCCACTTTTTATATGCTGCAATAAGCATTCCAAACTGGGTTCCATAATCCCCTAGATGATTCAACCTCTCGGTATCAAAACCCTGAAATTTAAATATTTTATATAATGAATTTCCTATAACTGTAGATCTGATATGTCCTATATGAAATGGTTTTGCTATATTGGGCGATGAAAATTCAACTAGAGCTTTTCTGCCCTGCCCCATATTAGTAGACCCAAATTTTGCACCTCTCTCCTTTATACTTTCTATTACGGTTTCTGCTAGTTTAGACTTATTTATGAAAAAATTTATATACGGCCCCACATTCTCTATGGCTTCAAAAAAATCTCCACCATCTATCTTCTTTGTTAATTCCTCTGCAATTGATTTAGGATCCTTTCTAAAGATTTTAGCTAATCTAAAACAAGCAAAAGCATAGTCGCCCATATCATAGGAAGGGGGAGTCTCTATCAGGGATTCTATCTCCTCCTTATCTAGCCCGTTGCTAACTTCAAATATCGCATTTACTACTTCTTGCTTAAAATCTATCATATATTCTACCTCCTATCAGTGCATAAAACTTTTTCTTTATAAAAATAGCGATCATATATCAATTCTTATTATAGTCACTCCATCGCCACCCTCCCCATGTTTTCCGGCCCTAAAGGATTTTATAAGCTTATGACCTTTTATATATTCTCGTATCCCTTCTCTTAAAACCCCGGTTCCTTTACCATGTATAATATCAACCTTCTTAAGTCCAGCAATATAAACATCATCTATATATTTATCCAATTCTAATAGGGCATCATCTAAAGTTTTCCCTCTAAGATCAATTTCACTCTTTACATGAGATGATTTGGATCTAATAATCCTTTTTGTGCTCGTTGTAGTTAACCCTACATCCTCATCTTTCGATAGTTTCAAGGTGGATATATGAACATTAACTTTCATCAATCCCACCTGTACAAATACATTGCCATCGTCATCTGGGGGCTCTAACACGCTTCCCACCTGGTTCAGGGATAGAACTTTTACCTTATCCCCCACATTTAAATTTTTAGGCGGTTCTTTGGACCGTACGTCTAACACCCCTTTTGATAATGAGCCTTCCACCTCATCTAAACTAGATTTAAGTTTTTGCTGGGATTCTTGGATCTTCCTATTCCTTTCCCTATCAACAGCACTTGATATTTGCTTTAACTCCTTAATTATATTATCCGACTCTTCTTTAGCTCGCCTCAATATGCTTCTAGCTTCCTCTTTTGCTCTTAAGATTATTTTTTCCTTAGACTTTTTTATCCTCTCTTTTTCGGTATTCACTTCATCCTTCAGCTTCTCTATTTCATATTTCAGCTTATCCGCTTCATGCTTTCTCTCCTCCGTTATCCTTCTATCCCTATCGATAGCCCGCAATACATCCTCAAATTCCACATTTTCCTTAGATATCATCTCTCTGGCATAATCTATTATATAATCCGGCAATCCTAATCTTTGGGATATTTCAAAAGCGTTGGACTTCCCAGGAATCCCTATTAATAATCTATAGGTAGGTCTCAAGGTTTCTACATCAAATTCTACTGAAGCATTCCGCACATTATCAGTCGTTAGTGCATATATCTTCAATTGACTATAATGGGTCGTTGCAATAGTCCTTATATTTAATTTTAATAGATGATCCAATATAGACATAGCTAAGGCAGCGCCTTCCGTAGGATCGGTTCCTGCTCCTAACTCATCAAACAACACTAAACTATTATCCGATACGCTATCCAATATATCCACTATATTGGTCATATGGGATGAAAATGTACTTAGGCTCTGTTCTATACTTTGTTCATCCCCAATATCGGCAAATATTTGATCAAATACGGGAATTTGGGAATTGAAGTCAGCAGGTATATGAAGTCCCGATTGAGCAAGTAGATTCAATAATCCAACAGTTTTTAAGGTTACCGTCTTGCCCCCCGTATTAGGACCTGTAATCACTAGAGTGTTAAAATCATCGCCTAGATATATGTCGATGGGAACTACATTGTCTACATCCAACAAGGGATGACGTGCTTTTTTAAGATTAATATAGCCTTCTCTATTCAATATAGGTTTTGTTCCATCCATATCCAAAGCAAGTTTTCCCTTGGCAAATATAAAATCCAATCTCTGTAATATCTTTTGGTTGTTTCTAATATTATCTGCCTCTTCCGCCACTAAGTTAGATAACTTTTTAAGTATCCTATCTATTTCATCCCTTTCCTCTATCTGCAAATCCCTTAGTTCATTATTCAACTCAACCACAGCCATAGGCTCAACAAATAGCGTAGCTCCACTGGCAGATCGGTCATGAACCAAACCGGGAAAATATGCCTTGTTCTCATGCTTGATAGGTACTACGTACCTACCCTCTCGCACAGTTATAATGCTATCCTGTAAATGTCTTTTATATTTCTGTGAATTAACTATTGAATCCAATCTATTTCTAATGGATTCATTTTTACTTATTATTTGTCTTCTAATGCTCTTTAAGGTGTTGCTAGCATTATCGGATATCTCATCCTCATCTATTATAGCATTGTTTATCTCATCTTCAACATGCCTTAAAGCTCTTAAATCGTTTATCAACCCTTGTATAATTGGATAATTACCTATTTCATCCTCTTCGATTTCCTTTAGGTATTTCTTTAGACTCCTACATACCCTCAATGAATCGGATACTTTAAGTAAACTACCTGGACTCAAAACACCCCCAATCTCCGCCATTTTCAATTCTTTAGATAAATTGTGTATTCCAAATAATGGTGGATTTCCATTGTCTATAATTATTTTTAAGGCCTCAGCGGTCTCCCCTTGAAGATATTCAATTTCGTCCATATCTATAGAAGGTCTAATCTTATAGGCCATTTGTCGGCCTAGTTTAGACTCTGTTCTTTCTGCCAGCTTTTCCACTATCTTTTGATATTCTAATGCCTTAAGCGTTCTTTCGTCCATAACTTCACCCCAAATTATATGACTCCCCTAAAATAGTGACCCTTAGTTATATTGTTTTTATCCCTATATTTGCTTATAAACCTAATAACATCATCCCTCGACACCTCTTCATGAGCATAATCATAGTAAATTTTTTGCAATTCCCCAATTCCCTCATCTTCAAAAGTAAAATCAAGTCGTATCATATCTATACCACTATCATATATTTTGTGAATATCATCTAATAACATTAAAGGAAAACTGTTATATATAGTAGTAACTCCACCATTTCTCTCCATATAAAAATCTATGCCCTTTCTATCCCTTAAACCATAACCCTTGCTATACGGACATAATTTACAGTCTGAATCATCGATACAGTTTTTAATTAGGGCCATAGGGCAGTTCTTTGTTATCATCAAAGGTAGATGCCCGTAGCCTATAGATTCCAAAACCATGGAACTATTATTACATACCTTTTCAATTTGCTTTATATTCAACTCCGGCGAAAGAGTAATGCTATCTAATCCAGATTCTAATAGAGCTTTGGCTGTAAAGCTATTGAAAACATTCAACCCTATATCTCCGTGTACTCCTATAGTAAAATTATCCTTTACAAATTGCAAAGTTCCCAAATTAGAAACGGATACCCCATCGATTAAATCTAATATCGTTGCAAGCTCCTTTCTTAGCTTTTTTAATTCCCCTCTATACAGTATTCTACCAGTTAACAGATAGATCTCCTTATCTAGCTTTTTTGCCTTTATAGCTGCTTCCCCCAATCCATCTATAAATCCTATATAGACCCTATCCAATTTCTTTAAATCCAATTTTTCAAACTGACTATACCTACATACGCTAACACTTATACCCTTGTTATATGGATTTTTCTTTTTGCTAGGTGTAAATTTAAAGTATTTGCTCAACCGTTCTTTATATAATCTATCAGAAATAGGAACTTGTCTATCGCTGTTCCTACGCTGTTTATCCAATAATTTGATCCCTTTACGTCTCAATTCGTTTATCTTGCCTATAGGCATAAATGCATTATCGTCTATATCAATTGATGTGTTTTTCAAATAATATACAGTATAATTCAACTTAGACAGTTGTTCTATTACCCTGCCCTTAGTTAGCGATACCCTTTTGGCCCTTTCAACAATATAATCGGATTTAACCCTAAAGGTTTTTTTACCATATATTATATTTAATTCCGCTGGTTTGCCTATAGATATGTCCATAGCCATATCTATAGGATAACGTATACTTTCACCCCTAATAGATCCCGCCATTTTAGCTAACAACCTACTACTTGAGGTCCTATATACACTGGAGCCGATAGCAATATCTTCCATCCCATCTATTTCTATTATTTCACCTTTGCATCCCGAAAATTTTAATACATTGCCTATATAGTCTCCACTAGATGTTTTTAATTCAATCCCATCTCCCTTATTTACATTGCTGAATAGCTCAACATATATTTTCTTGCCACTTTCCTTAACTACCTTCCCAATCAATATTCCCCTGTTATCGGGTCTATCGTAGGCCATGAAGCTTCTACCAAAATCCCCTAGCATCAATCCTTTGGTAAATCCCCTATTAAAGATCTGCTCCACCTCTAATATATCTTCATCCGTTAGGGAATCATAACCCATATCCAAGGCCTTCCTATAATTTTTCACCACCGCAGCCACGTATTCAGGTCTTTTCATCCTACCCTCTATCTTTAAAGATATTATTCCACTATCTACGATATCTTCAATGTGCTTAAGCGTATTTAGATCCCTTGGGCTCAGCAAATATTTCCTATTCCATTTAGAAAAAGAAGTATCCCCTGTATCATAATCTACAAAACTGTAGGGCATCCTACATGGTTGAGCACAAGCACCCCTATTGCCACTACGAGCTCCTATTATGCTGCTCATAAGACACTGCCCCGAATAGCTTATGCATAAAGCTCCATGAACAAACCCCTCCAATTCAATATCTGTATTCCTATGAATGTGCTTAATCTCTTCTAAAGGTGTTTCCCGTGCTAGAACAACCCTAGTAAAACCAAAATTCCTTAAAAAAATAGCCCCAGAAAGGTTGTTTATTGTCATCTGCGTACTAGCATGCAGATCAAGCTCTGGGAATATATTTTTTACTAGATAAGCAAGTCCTAAATCCTGAACAATTATCCCATCTATACCTATCTTTTCTAAGTACCTAATATAATTCAATATCTCCTTCATCTCACCATCATCGATCAATATATTGACCGTGATATATACTTTTACATTCCTTAGATGAGCATAATTTACAGCAGTTTCCAGATCTTCATAGTCAAAATTTGCGGCGGATTTTCTGGCATTAAATAATTTACCGCCCAAATAAACTGCGTCAGCGCCATTTTGGACAGCTGCAAATAATGCCTCCATACTACCTGCAGGAGCCAATAATTCCATGTTGGTATCTTCCACTTCTTTAAGCTTCCTTTCCATTGAACACGTTTTTTTCCTCGTCATATAGCCTTAGTATTTCCTCCAGTTCCTTTTTAGTCTCCACCAACTGCACTTGATTATCAAATATCTTATCCTGAAGCTTTTTGATCATATTTTGACTATCGCGCAGCTCTTTCTCCTTTAGTTTTAAGGCTTGAGTACTTTTTCTATTGGCACTATTTAGTTTCTTGTTTTGTTCCCTTATGTTCTTTAATTCTTCCTTATTACGGGTGTATTTAGTTTTTAATTGCTTTATCTCTTCGTCCGCCTCTTCTAGCTGCTTGACCAAAATATCATATTCCTCTATAGGAGTTTTAGCCCGTTCTCTTAAAGAGTCTAACTCTTGAGTGGTTTTATGAAGCTCATCTGCAATATTTAACGCAGCCAATATAGCCGCCATAGAACCGCTCAACTTGTCATTTTTGTTCGTCATTTCCTTAATCTTCTCATCTACATAGGCGGCTAATCTATATACGTATTCCGATGATTCATCTCCCACTACCGTAAAGTTACGACCACCAATAAAAACATCCGTCTTGTTTTTCTCCGTCATAACTTACTCACTCCCCTTTAATTTTATAATCTTAGGGAGTAGACACTGCTACTCCCTAAGCTCTAAGTACTGCACCAAGCTGTTTTTCTAAATCTTCAACAATAGCTTGTTGGATCACGTTAACCTCTTCGTCCTTCAATGTCCTATCACTAGACCTGTAAAATATGGAAAAAGCTACGCTTTTCTTTCCCTCTTCTACTTGATCACCTACATATATATCAAACAACTCTACCTTTTCAATTAGTCCTTGACTATTTTTCCATATTATCTTCTCCAGTTCTCCAACTAGTACATCCTCGTCTACCACAACTGCTATATCCCTAGCTATACCAGGATATTTGGGTAAAGGCTTATATCGCCTATCCAAGTTGGATTCTTCAACCATCTTATCAAAATTTAGCTGTGCAATATATACCCTGCTACCTATATCGTAATTATCCATCACATCCCCATGGACTTCTCCTACAATGCCAATTTCTTCTCCCTTTAGAATCAAACTTGCCGTCCTATTGGGATGGAAAGTCCTATCATCTTGTTCCCTTATATATTCTAATCCTACAATCCCCAATCTATCAAAGAGGATCTGTACAACCTCCTTTATATCATAAAAATCTACATCACCATACATCCCTATGGATAAAGTCCTTCTCTCAATTGGCAATTGTCTTATGGGTAACTCCTTTGGTATAAATATATTGCCTATTTCATAGGCATAGCATTCCTTTACACCATAATTATAGTTTCTGGCTAATAGGTCCATCATATTTGGAATCAATGTAGTTCTCATAACGCTATAATCTTCTCCAAGAGGATTTATAAGCTCTATATAATCCCTCAGTTTACTATCTGGTTTAATCCTTATCCTATCATATGCCCTGGGGCTTATGAATGAATAGGTCATTACCTGATTTAATCCCAAACCCCGAAGGATTTCATCAGCCCTATCCTCTACAATCTTATCATAGGGCTTTTCTCCCCTGGTTAAGGTTCCTACTAATGGTTTTATAGGAATGTTATGAAAGCCATGTATCCTTCCTATTTCCTCTATTAAATCCTCTTCTATATTCAAATCCGATCTATAGGTGGGTATAATTACCTCCAACCTTCCATCCTTTAAAGTAGGGGTTAATTCCAATCTTTGAAGATAATCCATCATATCATCTATGGTTAAGTCGGTCCCCAACAGATCGTTAGCCTTTTCGGGCCTTAAATAAATCTTCCTTTCCCTAGGAATACTTTTATATACATCTATGGTTCCCTTCACCACTATGCCCGCTCCAATTTGTTCTACTAGTTGACATACCCTCTCCGCCGCAATTTCACATAGATTTAGATCCAGGTCCTTTTCCAGCCTTGAGGAAGCTTCAGACCTCAGATTATGTTCTTTAGAAGTTAGGCGTACCGACCGGCCATTAAAATTGGCCGATTCCAATAATACCGTAGTAGTATCATCTGTAATCTCCGAATCCAGTCCTCCCATTACCCCAGCAATAGCAACCGGTTCCTTGCCATCTGTAATTACCAAGTTTGAAGAATTGAGATCCCTTTTTACACCATCCAATGTTACTATTTTTTCTCCATCCCTTGCTCTTCTGACCACAATTCTTTTTTGTTTTAGCTTATCCAGATCAAAAGCGTGCAATGGTTGCCCAAATTCCAACATCACATAATTTGTTATATCTACTATATTATTTATAGGCCTTACTCCTGCCTCCATAAGCCTAATCTGTAACCACAAGGGCGATTCCCTTATGGTTACATCTTTAATCACCTTGGTATAATATCTATTACAAAGATCATAGTCTATTTCTATAGACTCCACAAAATTATTTATATCATCTACTTCATTATCCACTTTGATCTCGGGTAATCTCAGTTTCTTATCTAGTGCAGCTGCCGCCTCCCTAGCCATACCCACTACACTTAGACAATCTGGCCTATTTGGAGTTATCTCCAATTCAATTACCTCATCATACAGACCCAATATATCGTTAATGTCAGAGCCTGGTGGATATTTTTTATCCAGTACAAATATTCCTTCTCTATGTTCTTTCGAAATGACATTGTCCTCATATCCTAATTCCTCCAATGAGCATAGCATTCCGTAAGAATCGATGCCCCTAAAATTGGTTTTCTCTATGTAAATATCTCCAGGCAACTTTGCACCAACCAGAGCCACGGGCACATAATCTCCCTCTGCAAAATTAGTGGCTCCAGTTATAACCTGAATTATATCCTCTCCAATGTCAACATCTACTATCAATAATCTATCCGCTTTCTCATGTTTTCTTATGTTTTTTACCTGCCCAACCACTACATTTTCGATACCCTTATCTAGAGATATAATAGCCTCCACATGGGAGCCGGTCAAAGTGAGTTTATCTGCTAAAGTCCTAGAATCCTCATCTATCTCCACATATTTTTTTAACCACTCTAATGGTAATAGCATACTTATCCTCCTTAGCCATCGTTAAAATTGCTCTAAAAACCTATTATCATTTTCAAATAATAGGCGTATATCATCTATTCCATGCCTAACCATGGTTATCCTATCGATGCCCATGCCAAATGCAAAACCGCTATATTCTTCCGAATCTATTCCGCAATTTTCCAACACTTTGGGATGAACCATTCCACATCCTAAAAGTTCCATACTCCAACCTGTCCCATTGCAATGTGTACATCCCTCTCCTTTGCATTCAAAGCAAGATACATCTACCTCTGCACTAGGCTCGGTAAATGGAAAGTGATGGGGCCTAAACCTAGTCTTCATATCTTCCCCAAATAGTTCCTTTATAAACACATCGATGGTGTGCATAAGATTAGCCATAGTTACCTTTTTGTCAATCACAAGCCCCTCTAGCTGATGAAACATAGGAGAATGGGTATCATCCACATCATCAAATCTAAATGTCCTTCCCGCTGAAATTATTCTCAACGGTGGCTTTATTTGTTTCATTGCTCTTATCTGAACGGGGGATGTATGAGTACGGAGCAGAATATCTTCAGTAATATAGAATGTGTCTGAAAAATCTCTTGAAGGATGGTTTTCCGGTGAATTTAAGGCATCAAAATTATATTGTACAGTTTCTACCTCTGGTCCATCCACCACAGTAAATCCCATACTAATAAACAGATCCTCCAGTTCTTTGATTGTATGTAAAAGTGGATGTTGATGACCTAATTTTCTAGTATTCTTAGATATGCTTATATCTATCTTTTCCCTTTCCATGCGTTTTCTCTTCATCTCATCCATAAGTCTAGCTTTGGCTCTAGACAATTCCCCTTCTATCTGTTGCCTTATCTCATTGGCAAGTGCACCGATAATTGGCCTCTCTTCCTTAGGGATTTTGCCCATTTCACGCAGAGCCAATGTAAGTTCTCCCTTTTTGCCCATATACTTTATTCTTAGATCCTCTAGGCTATCTAGATTATCTAACCCCTCTATATTGGACATAGCTTCCTTTCTAATCCTTTTCAATTTTTCCCGCATAATAGCATACTCCTCTCACCAAATTCGGTTATAAAAAACAAGACCTATTCCGTGGAATAGAGGTCTAAAGATCCAAACTATTTATTAAATTATAGCACCTATACCCCTAAAATACAAGAATTATTGAGTTCGCTGCCTAATGGCCTCATACATTATTATAGACGATGCTACAGCTGCATTTAAGGACTCTGCACCACCCAGCATAGGTATCTTTATAAGTTTATCGGCCAAAGCCATTATATCCGGCGACACACCGTCGGATTCATTTCCAATAACAAGGATACAAGGTCTATTAAGATCTACTTTTCCAATATATATACTCTCCTCCAACGCAGCAACATAGGTTGCTATGCCCTTATCCTTAATCTTTTTAATGGCCTCAATTCCATCTCCTTCATCATATATTGGAACCCTAAATATAGAACCCATAGTAGCCCTTACCACCTTAGGATTATAAATATCTACGCAGCCACTTGTTACTACAATACCATCTATCCCAAAAGCATCCGCTGTCCTAATGATGGTCCCCATATTACCAGGATCTTGGATCCTGTCCAAAAATAACATAAGGGGATTATTTCCTAAGTTCGCTTCGCAAATAGAGTTAACTTCAAATTTAGCAATAGCTAGTATTCCCTGGGGAGTTTCCATATTAGATATTTCCCTATATAATTGATTTGAAACATTGATCAATCGTCCATCATCTTTTATCTTATCTAAAAAGGCCTTTCCTCCCTGGATATCCAATAGATCGTTCGAATATATTATATTTGTAATCGAATAACCATTATCAATACATTCTTCCACCATTTTAAGTCCTTCTACTAAAAATAGTTTCCTTACCCACCTCTGTTTTTTTCTATATAAACTTTTGATCAACCTTATAGTTGGATTAGAAGGGCTAGTTATTTTCAACATGTTTTTTAATCGACACCTCGTTCAATTTTTTTAATATCCGATGTATTACCTATCACTACAAGTATATCACCTTTAAATATAATGTCATCTGCATAAGGTGAAACATTTATATCTTTTCCACGTCTAATCGCCATTACGTTGATCCCATATTTTGAGGGAAGCCTTAATTCCTTCAAGGTTTTATTTGACCATGAATCTAGGGCTGTAATCTCTAATATGCTATAATCAGGTGAAAGCTCTATAAAATCAAGTATATTAGAGGAAACTAAATTATGTGCAACTCTAATACCCATATCCCTTTCAGGATATATGATCTTATCTGCCCCTACTTTGGCTAGCACCTTCCCGTGAAGTAAATCACAGGCCTTTGCAATTACCCTGCTTACTCCTAATTCCTTAGATATAATAGTAGCCATAATAGAAGCTTTATAATCGGAGCTAATACCCACAATAACCATATTAAACTCCTCCACACCTAGTTCAACTAGAGCATTTTCGTCAGTTACATCAGCCTGGACTGCATGGGTAACCTCTTTTGAAATATATTGAATTTTTTCACCATCAATATCTATAGCTAATACTTCATTTCCTAAGCTATTTAGCGTGCGAGCCACGCTTGAGCCAAATCTACCACACCCAATTACAGCATACCGTTTCATTTTCAATCTCCTTTCCAACACCTTATATTTTAAAATGTCATGCTAACTACAATGGCTATATATATATTATTCCTAAATATACATCAATATATTTACATGCCTAAACCTAGGCTCAAAATAAAAAAGTTCCGTAATCGGAACTTTTTTAGGCATCCTTTGCAATTTCAACCAGCTTTGTAAATCCTTCTGGATCATGAATCGCCATTTCGGACAATACTTTTCTATTTATTTCTATATTAGCTTTTTTAAGTCCGCTGATAAACCTGCTATAATTCAATCCATTTAGCCTTGCTGCTGCATTTATTCTTGAAATCCATAGTTTTCTGAAATCTCTTTTTCGTTGTTTACGTCCAGAATAGGCATAATCCAAGGATTTCATAACAGCTTGATTTGCTGGCCTATATAATTTGCTCTTAGCACCATAATATCCCTTCGCTTGTTTCAATACCTTTTTATGTCTTTTCCTAGCAGTAACTCCACCTTTAACTCTTGCCATTTAAAGTACCTCCCTTACATATCTATTTCTATTTCCATTATGGTATTAGTGAATCAATTCTCTTCTGATCAGCCTTACTAACCAATGTAGGCTTTCTTAATCGCCTAACTCTTTTTGAAGACTTCTTCCCAGTTAAGTGGCCTTTATAAGCTTTGTGACGTCTCAACTTCCCGGTTCCAGTCCTCTTAAATCTCTTAGCTGCTCCCTTATGAGTTTTCATCTTCGCCATATCATTTACCTCCCTTACCTAGTCCGTTTTTGGTACCATGTACATGATCATATTTCTACCTTCCAGTTTAGGACGTCTATCAATGGTTCCGTTATCGCCAATAATTTTTGCAAAATTCAACAATACTTCCTTGCCAGCGTCGGTATGCCCCATCTCCCTGCCCCTAAACCTAACACTTACTTTAACTTTGTCCCCATTGTTTAAAAATTCTATGGCCCTTCTCGCTTTTACATTTAAATCGTGCTCCTCAATATTGGGGGTCATCCTAACCTCTTTTACATTTATAACTTTTTGATTCCTTCTAGCTTCCTTCTCCCTTTTAGCCAACTCATATTTATACTTCCCATAATCCATAATCCTACATACCGGCGGTTTAGCATTTGGAGCCACCTTCACTAGATCCAATTTTTTGTTATATGCCATATCTATCGCTTTCTTAGTGGGCATTACCCCTATCTGCTTCCCGTCCACATCGATGAGCCTTACCTCTCTCTCCCTAATCTCTTCATTGATTTGAAGTTCTTTAATATTACTGCACCTCCCAATTTTTATTACAAATAAAAAAGCGGATATAAAATACCCGCCAATAGACAACAAAAGATTAGATAGTTATTGCATAACTATACATACTTTTCATGCTTTGCTATTGTAACCCTATGAGCTGCATGCTATAAGGTGAGAAGCGGATACCTCTACTTGTTTTTATTTCATTATCACGAATATTATATGCTAAAATACTCTTTTTGTCAAACATTATGAAATTATTCTCCTTGCAGTGGCATTCCATGTATAAAATGCATGTTTTTACCTTTATTTCCCCATGCATTACAATGAAGTAAATGGATACACTATATCTTAGAAATACGTAATAAGGTGTGATATATTGAACAGAAAAAGAATTTTATATCTAATAATGATGCTAGGATCAATTCTATTTACAGCGTTTACATTTAATAGATACTATGCCTATATGGGTTTAAATAGAATAGGAAATATATATAGGTATGCATTTTGGTTAGCAGGCATAGGCCTTTTGGTCTGTTTTATAAGATCTAAATCCAAACCTCAACTGGCACCTTCAATTTTATCTAGCGAAAACATAACCAATAAGGATAAAAATAAAACCAATACATCCTTCAAGGATATAGCGGGATTAGAAGAAATTAAGGAAGAGCTTCAAGAAACTATAGACTTTATAAATAATTCTAGCAAATATAGAAAAATGGGTGCCAGGATACCCCAGGGGGTTTTATTCTATGGTCCACCAGGTACTGGCAAAACTTTGTTAGCTAAAGCCGTGGCTGGGGAAACAAAGTCCACTTTTCTATATGCTAGCGGCTCTGAGTTCGTTGAAAAATATGTAGGCGTAGGAGCTAAGAGGGTAAGAACCTTATTTGAGAAGGCTAAAAAAGAGGCTCCAAGTATTATATTTATAGATGAAATCGACGCCATCGGTACCAGAAGAAATCTAGAATCCAATAATGAAAAAGATCAAACCTTAAACCAACTGTTGGTGGAAATGGATGGATTTAATACCGATGAAACTATAATAGTTATTGGAGCAACCAACCGGCTGGATCTATTGGATGAAGCTTTGTTAAGGCCAGGCCGATTTGATCGGCATATATACGTAGGAAATCCCAATATGAAAGCCCGAAAAAAGATATTGGAGGTTCATACTAAAAACAAGCCGCTGGATAGCAGTGTAAATATACTAGATATCGCTAAAAAAACTCATGGTCTATCCGGTGCTGATCTGGCAAATATTGCCAATGAAGCTGCTATAATAGCCGTAAGAAATAATAAAGTTCGGGTTAGCATCGATCACTTCGATGCTGCTATAGAGAGGGTGTTAGCGGGTTTGGAAATTAAAAACCCTACAGTCCTTTTAAAAGAAAAACGGACCATCGCAGTTCATGAGGCTGGGCATGCGTTGGTCTCTAAAATACTTAAAATTGATATGGTGCAAAAGATATCTATAATACCCAGGGGTCAATCCTTAGGATATGTATTAAAATTCCCTGAAGAAGATAGATATCTATTGACAAAACAAGAGTTGCTAAATAAAATATCGGCCTTGTTAGCGGGTCGTGCAGCTGAAGAACTGGTATTTAACGAAATCACAACAGGTGCCAAGGACGATTTAGATAAAGCCACTGATCTTGCAAGAAAAATGGTATGTAATTATGGAATGAGTTCCTTGGGACACATGGCTATGGATGAAGAACATATAAAACATAATTATGATGTTTTAAGAGTAGAAATAAAAAACATTTTGGATAGAGGATACAGGGACGCCTTAAAAATACTTAAGGAAAATAAAGATATACTCCATCGCATTTCTGATACCTTAATGGAGGAAGAAACTATTGATAGTAAAAAGTTAGATGAAATATTTGAAATGTATAAAAAGCCTATAGATTGTGCAACGTAAATATATGTATAAATTTATATTGTTTTAACCTAAATAAGGGTGGTCTTTGACCACCCTTATTTAAATCATTCCCTGATGCTTCCCCCGAAATATCCTAGATAATGTTATTCCAGCAATTAATCCTATACCAATACTTGGACTCATTTTTATTGAAAATAAAGATAAGGTGACTTTGACAATTAATGTTGTAATAATAACTATTAATAAATCGAAAATATAAGGTAATACTTTTTTCATAAATCCCCCTTTTAAATAAGGTTATTTCTTGTTCTTTATTTCTTCTAATACCCTTTCTTTAAACTCACCTAGTTTAAATTGTCCAATATCTCCTTCATCTCTCTTATTCACAGATACTAGCCTTCCTTGTACTTCCTTTTCTCCTATTATTAGCATATAAGGTATTCTTTTAAGCCTTGCTTCTCTAATTTTATAGCCAACCTTCTCGGCTCTATCATCGATTCCAACCCTGATACCATCTTTTTCTAATTCATTTTTGATTTCATATCCATAAGCATTAAATTTGTCGGAGATAGGTAGAATTGTCACTTGTATTGGTGCAAGCCATGTTGGAAATTTGCCTGCATAATGTTCTGTCAATATTCCCATAAACCTTTCAATACTACCTAAAATTGTTCTATGAATCATCACTGGACGCTTTCTTTCATTGTCCTGATCTATATAAGTCAAATCAAATCTCTCTGGCATTTGAAAATCCAATTGAATTGTGCCGCACTGCCAAGTTCTGCCTATGGCATCTTCTAAGTGATAGTCGATCTTCGGTCCATAAAATGCGCCGTCACCTTCATTTACAACATATTCTATGCCTTTTTCTTCTAAAGCTTCTCTTAAGCCGTTTGTTGCTATCTCCCATTGTTCTTCAGTTCCCATAGAATTTTCTGGCCTTGTTGATAGCTCCACATGATATTTAAAGTCGAAGATACTATATATATAATCTGCTAAATCTATTATCTCCATAATTTCATCCTTAACCTGGGATGGCAATGCATATATATGGGCATCATCTTGGGTGAAGCTTCTCACCCTCATCAATCCATGCAGGGCTCCCGAAAGCTCATGTCTATGAACCAATCCTAATTCTCCCCATCTAAGTGGTAGATCCCTGTAACTATACAATTTGGATTTGTATATCAATATGGAACCAGGACACTTCATAGGTTTTATAGCATAATTGTTTCCATCTATTTCAGTAAGATACATGTTCTCCTTATAATGATCCCAATGACCAGACCTATGCCATAATTCCTCGCTCAATATCATAGGAGTCTTCAACTCTCCATAGCCTCTCTTAGTGTGTACCTCTTTCCAAAAGTTTTCCAATTCATTTCTAACTATCATCCCATTTGGATGGAAAAAAGGAAAGCCTGGCCCTTCTTCATGGATGGTAAACAGCTCTAATTCCCTACCTAATTTTCTATGATCTCTCTTTTCAGCTTCTTCCAACCTACGTAGATACTTCTTTAAATCCTTTTTCCTCTCATAGGTTGTTCCATAAATCCGCTGAAGCATCTTGTTTTTTTCATCGCCGCGCCAATAGGCCCCTGCGATGCTCAATAGTTTTATAGCCTTTACCTTTTTGATGTCATCTAGATGGGGACCAGCACATAGATCAAAGAACTCTCCCAACCTATAGAATGATAATTCTTCATCCTCCGGAAAATTTTCGATTAAATCGACCTTATATATTTCCCCCTTTTCTTTAAAATATTCAAGGGCCTCATCCCTTGGCATAGTTGATCTTTCTAAAATATGCCCTTCCTTGACAATTTTTTTCATTTCATCTTCGATCTTTTCTAGATCCTCTGGAGTAAACCTATGGTCAGTGTCAAAATCGTAATAGAAACCATTTTCAATAGCAGGCCCTATGGCAAATTTTACCCCTGGAAAGAGCCTTTGAACAGCTAAAGCCATAATATGTGCCGATGTATGCCAGAAAATCTCTTTCCCTTCCTTATCTTCAAACTTTACAATCCTAAGCTCTGCATCTTCTTCTATAGGTTCTTGCATACCTTTAATTTCTCCATTTACAACTGCCCCCAATGCTACCCTGGCCAATCCCATGCTAATATCCTCCGCCACTTCTTTTACAGTTATCCCTTTATTATATTCTTTCACAGAATTATCAGGCAATGTTATCTTTATTTTTGACATTTTATTTCCTCCTCTATTCTAAAATACAAAACCTCCCATCTCTGCATGTTTGCAGGGACGAGAGGTATTTCCCGTGGTTCCACCCTATTTGGTACTCATTTCTATAACGCTAGATGCGAACATCCTTTCATACAAAAATCCAGGATATGGCTCCGGGGTGGTCTTCGGTTATCCTCATCATGGAGATGTTTCCAGCCTAAGACATCTCTTCTCTATATGAAGTGAATAACTTACTCTTCCCTTCTTCGCCTTTTATTATCGGTTTTAAATATATATTATAGATATTTATACCCAAATAGTCAAGAAATATTTATATCAATTTTTCAAACGGGATATTATCTCCTCAATAGATAACATAGTCTGTTCTCCAGTATCCATATCTCTTAGGGTGTATCTATCTTTCTCTATCTCCTCCATACCTACCAATAACACATACGGAATATTTAACTTATCTGCAAATCCAAATTTTTTCCCTATTCTACCCTTTTCTAGATATATTTGAGTGCTAATTCCCCTATCCCTCAATATATTGGATATATTGATCGCTTTATCTAAACAGCCCTCCATAGGTATAACTATTACCTCCGTTAGAGATACATCTGCAACCTCTAATAATTTTGCTTCATACAGTTGATAAAACAATCTAGTAAGACCTATAGATATGCCTACTCCTGGGAGTTTTTGTTTGGTGTAATACCCTGCTAAATCATCATATCTGCCACCAGAACATATACTGCCTATATCGGTATGATTATCTAGGAAGGTTTCATATACGGTGCCGGTATAATAATCAAGACCTCTAGCTATGGTCAAATCTATAGCATAGTTATCACTGGGAACTCCAAAAGCCCCTATGTATTTATTTACTATCTTCAGTTCGTCCAGCCCTTCATTAAATATATCGTTCTCTATTTTTAACCGGCCCAGTTTTGCCAACTTTTCTTCATTTGTGCCGCTGATCTGTATAAATTCAACTATTTTGCCTATAATATCTTGATCAACATTAAGTTCTTCTAATTCTAGCCTTACCTTCTCTATCCCTATCTTTTCCAGTTTATCTATCGCCCTTAATATGGCAATGGAATTTTCAATACCCAACCATTGGAAAAATCCTTTTAACACCTTCCTGTTATTTACCTTAATTGTAAAGTTTTCAAACCCTAAATCTTTAAAGGTAGAATAGATTATGCTTGGTATCTCTGCATCGTTTATAATATCTAGTCTACCATTCCCTATTATATCTATATCACATTGATAGAACTCCCTAAATCTCCCTCTTTGGGCTCTTTCACCTCTATATACCTTCCCAATATGATAGCGCCTAAAAGGAAAAGTTAATTCTGAAAAATGTTGGGCAACATACCTTGCTAAGGGCACTGTCAAATCGAATCTCAACGCAATATCCGTATCACCTTTTTTAAACCTATATACCTGACGCTCGGTTTCTCCTCCACCCTTAGCTAACAATATCTCTGCCCTCTCCATCACCGGTGTATCAATTGGGAGAAATCCATACTTTTCATAATTATATCTAATTATGTCTAGCATCTCGTTAAACAATATTTGCTCGTCTGGAATCAATTCCATAAACCCCGGCAACGTAGTCGGCTTTATTATCTTCCTGTTCATATGTATACCTCCAAAGATTCTGTCTATATTTATACTATATAATACCATTTATATACCTTTTTTCAAATATATCTACGATTTACAATATAAAAAAGAAGTTGAAGGACTCAACTTCAAGTATTATTGACTTCCCTTAATTTTTGTCGATTTATTACATTTATTACATCCATAGCAAAAATATACCCTATCTTGAAATACGTTTATAATAATTTTTACAACATCAGTATCCCTATCCTTTTTGTTTAAATGTATTCTTAGCCTCCTGGGTGCTGTAACTATTAGGGTACTAATCAATAGATCATCCTTGCTGACATTTTCACTACCAATCTCCTTTATAACCTCTTTGAAAATATCCTTATCTATTGTATCAT
>DUNJ01000223.1 GCA_012839395.1 Tepidimicrobium sp. | reverse complement strand
GGCTAGGGGAGTTTGCGGCCAGGGCTCTTGTCCCTTCTGCCTCCTCAGCGTACCGCTTGGCTTCCCTTCTTTCGGACTCCGCCACTGCCAACGCCTGCTCCCGAGCCGCTGCGGCCTGCTCGGCTTGGTCTAGTTCCTTGCGCAAGCTGTCCCGCATCTCCTTTTTGTCTGCCAACGCCCGTTCCAGCGCATCCGGGGAGCGTAGATCAGCAGGGATACCCAACTCCCGCTCTTCCACCTTCGCCCTAGCTGCGGCCAATTTGGCTTCTGCTTCTGATCTAGCCTTTTGAGCTGTATCAAGCTCGCGGTCGGCATTGGCAAGCAGCTCCTCCAACTCCAGAGTCTGTTGCTCCAGTCGCCCCGCCTCGTCCCCGGCCTTCGCAGCCTTCTCCGTCTGCGCCTCAGCCTCAGAGAGCTCATCTCTGATCCTGTGGATGAGGTCGGATAGGCTTTCACCCTCTCTAATCTCAACATCCATTCCCAATGCTTCAAGCCGCCCTTTGATAGTAGCTGCGGCCTGAGCTGCATCTGCAGCAGCCTTCCGGAGACGGCCACACTCCTTCTCAAGCGATTCCACTGTTCTCCTGGCATTTGCAATCTCATCTGGAGACGGAATACGCTCATGCACATGGGCTCTGTCCTCTTCTTCCCCAATCGCCTCATCTGCAGGGTTCGGGTGTTCAATCGACCCACAGACCGGACACGGCTTCCCCCACTCAAGCGACATAGCCATAGCGACAGCCTGACTCGACATCCAGGAATCCTGCAGCCTCTCTACGTCCTCCTTCGCCATGGTCAACCGGCTTTCAGCAGACCTGACTGCATCAGCTGCCTCGTTCGCAACCTGCTGCCTCTTGACTTGCTCTACTTCGAGCTTCTCCCGCTCCTGTATTCTCATGAGGCTCTGCTGGACCTCTCTAGCGGCAGCCTCCCAGCGGGGACGTTCAGCCGCTGTTTTGAGCACACCATCAAGCTTACGCCTTGCCTCCTTCAGCCTGGCATCGGCTTTCTTCTTTTTGTCCTCCGCATTCTGCGCCGACTTAGCTGCCTTCTCTGCCGCCCGCGCAGCCTTCACCGCCTCGCCTCTCGCCTCATCAATTGCCACTACCTGATCTTTCAGTGACTCAAGCTGGATGACAGCCTTGGCTGCGCGCTCCCGCTCCTTGGCCCGGGCAGGTGACTTCTCTTTTTCAAGCTTCTCCCGGGCTCGTCTGGCCAGCTCCTCTGCCTCGTCCAGTTTCCTGTCAGCAGATTCAGCGGCTTGTTTGGCCTTCTTCGCCGTTTCCGTTGCCACCACGTACAACCTCTCAGCACCCTCGCAGGCTGACGCCCTTCTGGCTGCATCATGCTCATCCCGTTTAGCCGTAACCTCTTCTTGCCTCGCTGTGAGTTCAGCTAGGGCTGCAGCCGCAGCGGCGGCTTCTTGCAGCTTCTCGGCCTCTTTCTTTCCTACTTCCAAAGCTTGGGCAGCCTGCTTAGCGATCTCCTTGGCAGCCTCCTCCGCCTCCCGAGCCTTTATCATCTCTGCACATGTCTTTGCGTAGGATGCCTCTAGCTCTTCTACAGACTCCACATTCGCCTGTCCAATGAGTGTATCGCACCGGTCCGTTTGTTGCGCAAGTTTGCTGGCCAGGGACTTTGCTTCCACTTTGAGCGCTTCTTCGATCTGCCTGTAAGGCTCTGTTTGAAAGAGTATCTCCATGATATCTCGCCGCTCAGCCGAATCCGCAGTAAGGGCCTGTCTGAACTGCCCCTGTGGCAACAGAACAACCTGGCGGAATTGGTCAGCCTGAAATCCCAAAATCCCCTCAATTTCAGTGGTAACCGCCCTTACCCCGGTGGCAATTACCCGTCCCTCGCCACTGCCGCCCTCTTCTTGATCAGTGCTTGTCCTATCCCAGAGCGTGGCATTAGGCGCGATGGGAGTCTTCCGGCCAGATACTTCGTATGAGGGACTGCGCTCGACTCTGTATTCCTTCTGACCCACGACAAAGTCAAGTATGACCACTGTTGGAACCGTGTCGTCAGCATAGTGGGATCTCATGTCGCTGGCATCTCGCTCAGCTCCGCTCGTCTTGCCGTAGAGGGCGAAGCAGATAGCATCCAAGATAGCGGTTTTCCCGGAGCCTGTTGGGCCGTGGATCAGAAAGAAGCTTCTGCCTTCTAGCTCACGAAAGTCAACGAGCTCCTTGCCAGCATAGGGTCCAAATGCACACATTGACAATCGAATCGGTCTCATGTCACAGCTGCCTCCTTTTCTCCCTGCACCCGTTGGAGAATTGCCGCAAACGCCGCTTCTTCCCTATCTGAAAGTTTCTCTCCTGCAACTTGTGCATAGAAGTCGCGAAACAGCTCTAGGTCTGTAGCCTTTCTATGATCCACCCTGGCCGCAGCAAGGCCGGATTCGGCTGCACCCGCCATGGCATCCTCGCTGGGAACGATCTCCATAACGTTAGGATAGACTGACCGCAACCGATTCATTGCATCCCAGATCGCCTCTCGGTCGGTAAGGCAAATTGATATGTAATCCTCTCTCGATTCGCCAGGCCCGGGGCCTCGCATCACTTCCTCGAACCGACCTTTGATCTTGCGTACATCGTGTCTTGGCGTCAGAGGCACGGCCCTTACCGATGGCATCCCTTCCGCGTCTATTTCCACGACTGTAACAGACTTCACATGCTCCGCCTCGTCAAATGAGTACTTAAGCAAAGAACCGGAGTACCTTACTGCAGTTCCGGGCATGGTCTGGGGGCGGTGCAAATGTCCCAGGGCAGTATATTTAAAAGGGAGGAAATGGGATATGTCGATCATACCCGCACCTCCCACCGAGAGAGATCGTTCAGATTCTGAAACCGTGCCGCCACTGACAAACGCATGAGCGATGGCGACTGTCCGGCCATACCCAGAAACCGAAGTTCGAGCCCAGCCGCCAGCTGATGGTTGGTCGAACAACTCCGTTGCCGCCATCTCATCCCCCGCCCAGCTTCCTGCAGCTCCTTCCCTTGATGCACTGTTACTCACACCGGGTTCCATAGAAACAAGCTCGGTGGCAGCTACAGCCGCAGCGGCAAGCTGTGCTTCCATTGCCGCATTGTGGTCCCTGGCATCGGGCACAGCCAGGGTTTCGCGAACGATTACCGGTTCAGCATAGGGAATAGGCACAAACCATACTGGCCCATGCTGATCGCGCATCTCAAGAGGAGCACATGAATCGGGTGGCCCAATGATGTGCAGTCCCTGAGCCTGCATGAGCGAGGAGCCAAAACTGAGGCGCTCCGGCGAATCGTGGTTCCCGGCGATCATGATGACGGGTATCTCAAGCCCCAATACAATGCGAGAAAGGGTCTCGTCAAGCAGCTGCACGGCCTCAATCGGAGGTGCAGACCTGTCGTATACATCGCCTGCAATCACTACCAGGTCAGGCGATTCATCTCGAACTAGGTCCACAAATTGATCAAGGACGTAAGCCTGATCATCAGTGAGGCGAACATTGTAGAAGATCCGCCCCAGATGCCAATC
>DUNJ01000084.1 GCA_012839395.1 Tepidimicrobium sp. | reverse complement strand
TTACCCCTATTTTGCCGCATAAAGAGCTTTAATTCCTTTATATCATCCTTGTTTTCCCCCAAATCGAATACGAATTCCATTTTTTCAGCCTCCCCTTATCATCTAATTGAAAAAATAGACAGTCAATATAAAAATATACTGCCTGCCCTTTGAAATTAGATGTCCAAATTAAATTTTATATTTATTTGTGAAAGCCCAATATTATATTAATATTAATGTATTTTAACGAATTTGTCAATGTTTAAATATTAACAATCTACCGTTGTCTCCCTTAAAAACAGTAGCCTAGATATTCTCCTTACCAAGCTAAATCAACTCGGTATGATTATACCTAGGCATTTAATTTTATGCTATCTTACACCTTCCACCAATAGATTTGGAATGCTATAGTATCCTTCCCTACCAAATATGATACTGTCCTTACTTATCCTGGTATATATTCCTGCAAAATTCCCATTATACATATATGCTCCAATATTTATATTAAAATCCTCGACGGATAAATTTCCTCTATTATTAAACTGAATAAAAGGTCCCTTAGAGGGCTCTATAAACTCCTGGAATATATAATCTTTGTCCCAGCAATCCGCCACTATCCTCTCCCACTCCTTTTGAGAAAAGTCCCTTCCGGCATAAACTCCCTGGGAGGCGAAAGAATCCATAGGCTTTATGATATATGCATCCTTATTCTCCATAACCTTCCGAAACCTATTAGAATCTCCCGAAAATTCCTCGGTATATGGTATATGATCCTGGATAAAGGATATCTCTTCCTTCGTTAATAGTTTTAAAGTATCCTCATGATGGAGTATCTTGAATATTATCTTATTATGCATTATTTGAGATCTCAATGAACCTATCATACAGACAGCCCCATCCCTATATGCCTCTATTAGATCTGGAATCTCGTAGCTCTTTTCTATAAACTCCACTGTCACTATTCTTCTGTATATTAAATCTATCCTCATGTTCCCATAGTATAAGTACCCGTTCATATATTTCAATTCTCTTGGATCTATTATTTCTGCGTTATAACCTCTCCTCCTATAGGCTTGCTTAAACGCTTCAAACTCAGCAGTTATCCCTGTTTCACTAAAATCCACGATTCCAATATTAGGCATATCTACCCTGTGAACAAAACCATCGTATATTTTCAAGCTTTCTTCCACCCAACTATCTATTAGCTCAAAATATCCTATGCGATACTTCTTCTTCATATATTCCATAGACCTGGAATCCAGTATTATATTGGAAAATATATTGTCCTCATTCATACCCGAGGAACCGTCAGTATTTACCTCAATAAACTTAAACTCATCTCCTCCATTATAAAATATATCAAATCTAGAAATAGGAATATATACATCATAGCCAGGATCTATAAGTATGAGCTCTTCTAGAAGCTTTGGATATCTAAACATTTTTCTGTATTTGGGAGATTCAATATATTTATTGATGACCTTATCTCCTATGGAAATCAAGATTTTACCAATCCTATTGAAATTTTCTACATCTTCCCAGGTGAAGAACATAGGCTGATATAGAAATGGTACAGGCTTTCCCCTATATCTGGCATTGGATCTCTCTACCTTTTCCTTTGCCTTTATATAGTCTTCATAATATAGATCCTGATCCTGCTTCACTATATCTATATACTCATAAGTTAAACCTTTCCTATCCATTCCTATCTCACCCCTTGTAGATCATTCAATATGCACCATTCCAATGCCTTTTTCTTTCCAAGATGATCCTTTTCCTTTACCAATTCGTGGGGGTTTTTCTTTGCCATCAACATCTCCTCCAATGGCTGTATATAATCCGCCTCCTCTTGAACCAAGCCTACCTTAGCTAACCCTACTAGCCAATTTGCTATCTCAAAAACACTTTCCCCCTTCAGCTTTCCATCTAAGCCCTTCTTTAATATACTGGCCTTAGCCTTATCTATATCCTTCATGTCTATATCTTCAATGTAGCTATAAACCCGTTCTAAATTGTTTTCATCGTATAATATACCCTTCCACAATGCAACACAAGCAAAGTTGAGAGGATAGGGCACTGCATCCATCATTCGTATTTCCACATATTGCTTAGTTCTTACATCGGGGAAAAACATGGTTAAGCCATGCTCCAATTCCTTCATAGTATAATTTTGGGGATCGAATATCTCCCTAAAAGGCCTTTCTCCAGTAAAATAAATCCTATTCCCATCATCCATAAATATAGGCGGCCTATTCAATATATACTCTGCATATTTTCCATATCCAAAATCGTCATCGAATGTCCCTTCCACTATTCCACATCTATTATTATCGCAATTTTCCCATATGAAAGATCTTAGGTTGTGCCCTTCCCATATCCCCCCTTCAAAGTAAAATGCGTTGTCAAATATTGCATACATTACCGGTGCAAGAGCATTTCCTATTTGAAACTTCTTGATATAATCTTCCTCAGAGCTAAAATCAAAAGCTATCTGTATGGAAGCCGTTCCCTTCATCATATTGTGTGCATGGGAACCCTTATCCTTAAAATATTCAAACATATAATCATATCTCTTCTTAGGTAAGAGTTTAATTTCTTCAATCCTGGTTTTTGGATGATATCCTACCGCAATCAAAGCCTGATTCTTCCTTTCCAATATAGCCACTATTTCCTTTAAAAATCTAAAATACTCCTCCTCTATATCCGCTATATATGCCCGGGGTTTTACGCTAAACTCCAACTGGCTTCCCGGCTCCAAGGTTATCACCTTATCTCCGCTGGTCAATCCCAATAGGTATTCTCCCTCATAATCCCCCATCCACCCATCGGCTTCCAATTCCTTTAAAGTTTCTTCTATGCCACCATCTCCGTAAAATGAAACGGTTTTGAAGGTATCCCTATCTATTACAAAGTGTTCAAACTCTATACCTATTTTAAAATCCCCTACACCCTTCTCGCTATTTCTAAAGTATTTTGATATCTCTTCTATTTGTCTATTATAATTCATTATTGAGCTCCCCTCCTAGCATCGATGTTTTTTATATTATTTAATTATCCACTTTACTAATACCCATAAAAAAAAATATTAAAATAGAAGTGGCCCTTTTATAAAAGCCACTTCCATAAACTACCTATAATATACTATCCCACTACCAATTTAGTTAGCTCCATAGGTTCTACATACCTCCCGTCCTTATAAACCCTCATATTACCACCGGAGAGTTCATCAATCAATGCAATATCATCGTTATCCCCTATTCTGCCAAATTCCAACTTTATATCATACAGCTCCAGTCCCCTATCCGCTAATTCCTTCTTAATTATGTTTGAAATCTTTATGGTCAACTTTTTTAGCTTCTCATATTCCTCCAAGGATAATATACCTAACATATGCAGAGCATCCTTTGTAATAAGGGGATCCTTTCTCTTGTCATCTTTAAGGGTAATTTCCACAAGGGCAGCCAATGGCTGTCCTTCCTCTGCATACATGCCATATCGTTTAATAAAGCTACCTACTGCCCTATAGCGGCAAATTATCTCTAGCCCATTTCCAAACATCTTTGCTGGTTTTACAATCATGGTTCCATCTTCCATATTGGAATCCACATAATGAGTCAAAATCCCATTTTCCCTTAGTATATCGAATAAGAACTTAGTCAATTTCAAATTGGATTTCCCGGAACCTGCAACGGTAAGTCCTACTGAATCAGCACCTGGATCAAACACCCCATCCTCCCCGGTTACATCATCTTTAAATTTTAAAAGGTAATTTCCATCATCCAATCGATATACATCCTTAGTCTTCCCCTTGTTTATCAATTTCATCTCCATCAACTCCATTAATCTATATTTTAGTCCTCTCCTTCGCCATCAGCCTCCACTTCACTAGATGGCTTGCTCCTAATCTTCTCCTTAATAAATTTTATATCATCGTCTATAAATCTATGTTCAACTTCCTTTACATTAAACCTAGCAACCTTAAAAGCAAGTTGTGTAAGATATCCACCTGTAATCGCCATCACCAAAGTTCCAACCCCCGTATGCCCTCCAAGCATATACCCAAATATCACCGCCATAAGCTCCAACGTGCCCCGAACAAGCCCTACGGACCTATTAGTTCTCTTCACCAATGCGACCATTAGGCCATCCCTCGGCCCCGATCCCAAGCCAACATCTATATATAGATAGGAACCAACCCCTAAGGTAAACACCCCCAAAAGCATCATTATAAAGTTTGGTATAAAGCCATTAAATTTAGGAACTAACCCGTTTAGCATGAGGAAGTCGATAAAAATCCCTACAAATATCATATTAAATAGGGTCCCCCAACCTATTCTTTCCCCCATTATATGATTTAATATTACAAGGCTTAACCCAACTAAAATATTGGCCCTACCTATAGTTATTCCTAACAGACTTCCAATACCTTGATGAAAAACATCCCAAGGTGCTAATCCTAAATTAGCATTTATCGTCATCGTTATCCCCAACGCGCAAACAAAAAAACCTGCAAATGATTTTATTATAGCTACCCAAACCCTATTCATACGATCTCTCCAATCCCCATATATCCGTATTGCCTTTGATTATACCACTTTAATATCCTGAAATAAATACCTCCAATTTAAAAATATTGTGAAAGGAATATCCTTAAATGCTATAATAAATATATAGCATTCCATTTAGAGGGTGTGAGAGGGTGATTGTGTGAATATTTTAATAGTGGATGATGAAGAACTCATAGTGAAGGGATTGAAGCACAGCTTAGAGCAACAGGGATATACCGTTTTTGCTGCATATGATGGTGCCCAAGCCTTAAATACCATCAAAATCAAAAGGGTAGATTTTATCATATTAGATCTAATGCTACCTGATATAGATGGAATGATTCTATGTCAAAGGATTAGGGAAAAGCATTCTATGCCAATCCTAATGCTTACAGCTAAAGATGGAGATTATGATAAGATCCTAGGATTTGAATTTGGAGCAGATGATTATATGACTAAACCATTCAATACCCTGGAGCTAATAGCTAGAATTAAGGCTATAACTAGACGATTTAAAATAGAGAAGGATAGGTCGAGCATATCTATCGAAAACCTAACCATCAATAGGGACGAAAGGACCGTTTATATAGACGAGGATAGAATAGAACTTACAGTAAAGGAATTTGATATGCTATACCTCCTGGCCCAAAATCCGGGGAGAGTTTACACTCGGGAGCAAATATTTAGCCATATCTGGGGGGAGGAGCCCTTGGATGTAAGGACTATAGATGTACATATCAGAAACCTAAGGGAAAAAATAGAATATAATGTAAAAGATCCAAAATATATTATGACTAAATGGGGGGTAGGGTATTATTTCAATAAGAAATAGAATGCTCATAGTATATAGCTTGATTTTAATATTGGCCTTCTCAGCATTTGGTATATTGATAGTAAATAATTATAAGGATATACGTATGAGAAATGTAGAGGTAAGGCTGTTTCAAACCGCCAATATAGTAGCCGATACCTACAAAGCAAATATGGAGGATATAATATATACTAGATTTATGGTTAAAAGCTATGGCCAGCAGGCTGGTAGCAGGATATTGATCTTGGATAAGAACAAAAATGTATTGGTAGATAATTATAATGCATTGATAAATAAGACCTTAGATAATCGTGAAATCAGAAATAGCTTAAAGGGCAATTCGAGCTCTGGCATATATACGATAAATAATGAGGAGGTTCTACATATATCGGTTCCCATAACGAGGAATGATGGCTTAGAGATTCAGATTATTGGAGCTGTTCTTATATCAACATCCATGGATTCATTGAATCTGGATATTCAGACATTAAAAGATTCCATGCTTAAAATTGCCATAGCTGCACTAACAATATCTTTAGCTGTGGTAATCATCTTTTCCAACCGAATAACAAAGCCTCTTAGAGAGTTAACCTACGGAGTTGAAAAGTTGTCAACTGGAGATTTAGGCTTTCATATTGATAGAAAAAGAGATGATGAAATTGGCCGGTTAATCCAGAGCTTTAATGATATGAGCCATAAGCTCAATACAATAGAACAGAATAGAAAAACATTTATAAATAGTATTTCTCATGAATTGAGAACTCCCCTTACTTCTATAAAAGCGCTTATAGACTCCCTCCTAATAGGTGATAATTCTATAGATACCTACAGAGAATATCTGGGAGATGTATATAATGAGACTGAGCGCATGGAACGGTTAGTTGGCTATCTCACAACATCTATTAGATTGGAAGATATGATATTGGATATCAAAGCTTGTGAACTCAATTCCATACTGGATGAAGCCGTTAAACTAATGGCCCCCTATGCTAAGAAGATGGAAGTCGACATAAAGTTTAAAAGCACCGAGGATATAGTAATTATGTGTGATAGGGATAGAATTAAAGAAGTATTCATTAATCTTATAGATAATAGCATAAAGTACAGAGATGAACAAAAAGATAATAATTATGTTATAGTGGCTTTAAAAAACTGTAAAGATCACATTGCAGTAACGGTTAGGGATAATGGACTGGGTATAAGTAGAAGTGAACTATCCAATATATTTCAAGGAGGTTTTAGAATTCTGGATAAGGGTATTATTAAGGGAGAGAATATCAAAGGATATGGTATTGGGTTGGCAATCGTAAAAAATGTTTTGGATAAGCACAATTGGACCATATCTGTAGATAGCTTGCCAAAACAAGGTAGTGTATTTACAATTATAATACCTACCTAACTTTACTTAAAACTATTTTTAAAGCTTCTTAATAATATCTTAATACTTCTTCCTTTTATCTTAAAAAATATAGCGTATAATAGAAGCAAATTGAGAAAGGAAGGGATATAATGAAAAAATATATTATTACGCTTTTAATCCTCGCCCTAAGCATCAGCCTCGTAGCATGTGCAGAAAACCAATCCCCCGATGAAGATACTATTATAGAGGAGAATCAGAATGGTGGGGAAGAGAAAGAGCAAATTGCCGATGTTGCCGATGACATAATAGATAAGGATTTAGACGAGGAATCCACCGGAAAAGGGGATGATATAATAGAACCTACCCCGGCGACCGATGAAGAGGAAGTTGTCCTCTATTTCGCTAATGCAGAATATATAGAGACCGGAAACGAGGAGTTGAACCACCTTGTCAAGCTAAAAAAGGTTGTCAGGTATGGAGACATACCTATTGAAGAAGCTATTGTGAAGGAGTTGATGAAAACCCCAAACGATCCTTCCATAGCTACTGGAATCCCATCAACTGTAAAGTTGTTGGGTGTAGAAGTGGCTGATGGTACCGCGTTCGTTAATTTTGCTCAAGAGGGTTTATTTGGTAGTTCACTAGAGGAAGATTTTACTATAGAACAGATTACCCGAAGTTTATTGGAATTGAAAAATATCCATAGGGTTCAATTCCTAATCGATGGCGAAAAAGCGGAAACATTGATGGGTCACTATAGCATAATGTCTCCATTTGAAAAGTAGGCAAAAAGAGGTGGAACTTAGAAGTTTTCACCTCTTTTTGTATTATTCTGCTATATATAAGGGTAGAATAGATATAGGCATTCCTTGAACTATATTCATATACAGTCGGCCAATTGGAAAAATTTTTGCATAATAATATAAAATATAATAAATAAATGTCAAATAAACTTTTATATGATAAGATGGACAGGGGATTTAAAACTTTAATTTCTGAGGAGAGGGATTTTGATGAATAATAAAAATGAACAGGACATTCAAGATAAAAAATCAATAGCAGTTGAATCCTTAATTGCCAAAGGCCAAAAGGATAATTTCCTCACCTATGAGGATATAGAAAATAGTTTAGAAAAACTAGATTTAACTTCCGAAGAAATGGAAGAAATACATGAGCATTTAGAGAATATAGATATTGAAATAAAGGATATCGATGAAGAAGAACAAGTCGATGTTATAGAGGAGGATTCAGATACTAAAACAACGGTAACGGTAGAGGATCCTGTCAAGATGTACCTAAAAGAAATTGGAAGGGTGCCCCTTCTTACTAGAGAAGAAGTAGTAGAATTAGCTAAGAGGATAGAACAGGGGGATGAGTTGGCCAAAAGGCACCTAGCAGAGGCCAATTTAAGATTGGTAGTCAGTATAGCCAAAAAGCATATAGGGAGGGGATTGTCATTTTTGGATTTAATTCAAGAGGGAAACCTTGGCCTTATGAAAGCGGTAGAAAAATTTGATTACACAAAGGGCTACAAATTTAGTACCTATGCTACCTGGTGGATACGTCAAGCCATAACAAGATCTATAGCGGATAAGGGTAGAACTATACGAATACCCGTTCATATGATAGAGAATATAAATAAGCTAATTAGAATACAAAGACAACTTGTACAAGACCTAGGTCGAGAACCCACTCCAGAGGAGATAGCAGAGCTTATGGATATAGATGTAGACAAGGTGAAAGATATAATGCAAATATCTCAAAAGCCCATTTCTTTAGAAACGCCTATAGGAGAAGAAGAAGATAGTCAACTGGGTGATTTTGTAGAAGACGAGCATATGGAAACTCCAGTAGAATCCACAACCTTCGCGATGCTGAAGGAAGAATTATTGGGAGTTTTGGAAACATTGACCCCGCGAGAACAGGAGGTACTGATACTAAGATTTGGAATAAATGATGGAAAGACTAGAACCTTAGAAGAGGTTGGTAAAAAATTTGGCGTCACAAGGGAAAGAATTAGGCAAATAGAAGCTAAAGCCCTCCGAAAGCTTAGGCATCCAAGTAGAAGTAAAAAACTAAAAGATTTCCTAGAAGGGTAGGCAAAGGATTCACTGGGCAAAAGTGGATCCTTTATTTAGGCCAAGCCCTAATCATAAAATTCCAAAAACGAGTGCTTTGTCCCATCTTTTTCCCAACCAAGTATTCTATCTACATTGACATTTTCAGCCGATCTAAATATAGATATATCCACATTTGTAAAGCTCTTTTTCAATTGCTCTATTAGTTCCTTTATCTCTTGCCTTTTAGTTCCAATCCTTTTAGCTGTAACCATACATGCACAATTTAAGGGAGATATTCCGCTATATTGAATAAACCTACTTATGTGCTCCTCTTCTATATAGTAGAGGGGCCTTATAAGTTCCATTCCCTTGTAGTTCTTAGCCCTTAATTTTGGCAGCATAGTTTTAAAATTACCAGAACATAGTATATTTAACATTATCGTCTCTATTACATCATTAAAATGATGTCCTAAAGCTAATTTATTACATTCCAGTTCCTGAGCCTTCCCATATAACGCGCCTCTTCTCATTCTAGCACACATATAACAAGGATTATCCTTAGCTATCCTTTCAGCCACATCGAATATTCCCGATTCATATATGTGGATTGGGATATTTAGGTGCTTACAATTTTCTATTAATAATTTCCTTATATCCGGATGATAACCAGGATCCATGGCTATAAATTCCAATTCAAAATTGGAGTTACCATGCCTTTGTAGTTCTTGAAAAAGTTTAGCCATAAGCAAGCTATCCTTTCCCCCTGAAATGGCAACCGCTATTCTATCGCCATCTTGAATTAGCTCATATTCCCTTATAGCCTTTATAAATTTGTTCCATATATTCTTTCTATATCGCTTAACTAAACTTCTTTCTATTTTAAATAAAGGCTTTTTATCACCAAAGTAATTTACATTATTACAGCTAAATTTAATCGATGTATCTTGATCCCTAGTCATATGATCACTCCATAAAATCTTATTAAACCCTATATATATTATACTAAAAAGTGCATTAAGGCAATCCACCCCTATCTAGTTATAAATTATTTTTTCTTATAATATGCTCTATCTGGGTATATAGTATAATATATAATTAAAAGGAGGCATTAAATGGCTGGAGAAATATTTAGATTATTAATATATAGTGCTGAAAATTCGTTTATACAGGTTACAGTGTTTGTAGGTGCTGTTTTGTTGTTATTTGGATATGTCAATTTTAAACAATCCGGTAATCTGATTAGAAAAATAGAGGGATCCAAAAAGGCTCAACCGATAATAGGATCTCTATTGGGTTTAACCCCAGGATGCGGTGGTGCCATATTTGTAGTTCCCCTATTCCCAAAAGGAACCGTTAGCTTTGGTACCATAGTAGCAACACTAATTGCTACTATGGGTGATTCTGCCTTTGTCCTCATGACCGCAATGCCATTTCAATACCTTTTGGTAAGTCTCCTATCCTTTATAGTTGCCATCATAACAGGATATATAATAGATTACTTTAACTTTGGAGATGGCCTATTGCAAAAAATAAATGAGCGGAAGGCGAATAAAGAGGATATTAAATCTCGTCACCGTAATAAGGATCATAGCATCCATGAAATAGTGCTAGCTGAAACAGGCCATGACTCAAATCATATAGCCCATATTGGCCACAAGCAAGGAGACGAGATAGACCTTATACTTCACCATACCATAAAAGGTCACCAAGATATTGATACCATCGGCTATAAGCTTACCCATAATGGGTATACAATTTATTGGACAATAATATCGGTAGGTCTTATACTTGGGATATTAGATCTATTTCAAGTGGATCTAAATGCCCTAGCCATACCCAAGCTTGGTACTACAATAGGATCGTTAGGAACACTGCTTTCAATCATCATGATGATTGCAAGTAATAAATTTATTCAAAATGATACCCACGAAGAAACTGAATTGAAAACTCTATTTTTAAAGGAAACAATAGTACACAGTGCTCAGGAAACAGCCTTTGTAGCTACCTGGGTGTTCGTAGCCTACTTTGTATATGAATTATTCATATTGGGCTTAGGTTTAGGCAATTATATGGCCGGCGAGGCTATAGTTACGGAGTTTTTATCTCAAACAGGTTTTACAGCGGTACTACTAGGTACACTTATAGGCGTTATACCTGGTTGTGGTCCTCAAATTATATTTGTAACCCTATATACCAAGGGTATATTGCCATTTGCGGCCCTACTGGCAAATGCAATATCCCAAGATGGTGATGCGTTATTCCCATTGATTGCGCTGGATAAAAGATCTGCGGTATGGTCCACCATATTCAATACCATAGCAGCGTTAATCATTGGTATACTTGTCTATTTTATAGAGATTAGGTTTTTTCTATGATGTCTACAAATATACCTTCTAGCTCATCCCCCCTACCCCGTTCCCCTTCAATCAAGGTATTATCTTCTCGCCCCATAGCCTCTTTCAACAGGTCTAATAGTTTCCCACTTTCAATATCCCTAGGCTTAACCCCCATAATATTGATAATCGCCTTTTCATCCTTTAACGACAGTCCATACTTTTCAAAATTACATCTTTTTTCCTTAAACACTTTATGTGCCTTAGCTAAAATGATCGAAGCCTCATCTAGCGATGGACTTTCGATGTCTATATCTATCATTATTTCTGCGGATATGGGAAGCTCTCTATCAAATCTCATATCCAATTCCAAAACTTGACTAGGATTTTCATATATATTTTCATCGTAGTTAACCCATGTACTATTTTCTTTATATCCTAATTCATTAGCAACTATATCCGTAACAAGATTGCTATATTCCTTAGATAATCGACTTAAAGTATTGAATAACCCCAATACATCGCTCTCATAGCTATCATAGCATATTTCTCCACCCCTATAGTTGACATGGAAATTGGTATCTATACTGGTATTGGATCTTACTCTTACCACATAGGAGCCATCTTTAAAGTTATAAACAGGTTTCCCTATCTCTAAATCCAAAGAAGGATAGTTCTCTTCTATATATTCATCTATAGCTTTTTCTGCCAGTTTAACTGAAATAGGATTACCCACAAAAGCATTGGTTATGAGCAATATACATAATATCAATACAACAGCTATAATTCCTGCTATCCCTCTCCATAACTTCCTATCATACCTCTTCACGATTATTTTCCTCCCCTCCCAAGGCAAATTTAAGTAACTTAAATATAATAACCCCCAATGTCATCAAGACTATGTATACCACTCCGTAGAACATAGACCCATATAAAACTCCCCAACTAAATTGATTTGTAATTATAAAATACAGTACCTGACCTATATAGCTTAAAACAAATACTGAAATAAAAGCTATATACCATCTATCTTTTAACGCCCTGATGGATAATGCCCCCAATATAGGCATTATTATGAAATTAGGTGTGGCCCTTACTGGCTCCA
>DUNJ01000083.1 GCA_012839395.1 Tepidimicrobium sp. | reverse complement strand
TAATGATAATAATATATTTATAAATGAAATAAACACCTTGCCAGGTTCTGTAGCATTCTATCTTTGGGAGGATAAAGGCTATCCTTTTAAAGAGCTAATAGATAGGATGATAGAAATCGCTATAGAAGTTCACAAGGATAAGGAAGAAAATATGTACTTCTATGAAGCTGACCTATTCAATAGAGTGCATCTAGGCAGTGGTAAAACTGGTAAAGCATAGAATGTTGGGCTATTAATAAATATGGAAGAGGATGAAGTACCTTAGATTGGAGGCACAATATGGGGATAAGAACAAGTATAATAAGGCTTATGGAGGAAAAATTCTATAGGCCTATGCTTAAAGAGGAAATAGGAATAAGGTTTGGATTGGAAGGAAAGGAGTTAAATATCTTATATAATACGCTAGATGACATGGAGAGAGAGGGCGTTATAATACGGAATAGGAAAGACCGTTATGGTTTGATAGACAGAATGAATTTGGTAGTAGGAATACTGGAAGGCAATGAGAAAGGATTTGGTTTTCTAATTGCTGACGATAAGTTAAAGGATGATATATTTATTCCTGGAGAAGGGATGAATGGGGCACTTCACGGAGATAAAGTTGTAGTTAGGATAACCAGTAGGGGAGAGATAGGTAGAAAAGAAGAAGGGGAGATTATAAAGATACTGGAAAGGGCAAATCAGACCATAGTTGGAACCTATGAGGGTAGCAAAAACTTTGGCTTTGTGATACCCGATGATTCTAGAATATCCTACGATATATTCATCCCGAAGGGTCAGGCCAATTCCGCTAAGACCAATCAAAAGGTGGTAGTGGAGATAACCAGATGGCCAGAGCAGAGAAGAAATCCCGAGGGAAAGGTTTTAGAAATATTAGGATTTATAGGCGAAAAGGGTACAGACATCCTATCCATAATAAGGCAATTTAAGTTGTCGGAGGAATTTCCATCCAAGGTTAAAAATCAAGCAAATATGATCAAACAAGAGGTAGATCAAGTAACCATAGATAAAAGGGTGGATTTAAGGGACTTGAAGACCTTTACCATGGACGGAGCAGATGCTAAGGATTTGGACGATGCAGTTTCTATAGAGGTATTGGATAATGGAAATTATAAATTAGGAGTTCATATAGCGGATGTTTCCCACTATGTAGAGGAAGGTTCTTTTCTGGACAAAGAAGCTTACAAACGTGGAAATAGCGTGTATCTTCTAGATAGGGTAATACCCATGTTGCCCGAGGAGTTATCCAATGGCATATGTAGTTTAAGCCCAGGGGTGGATCGTTTAACCCTATCGGTGTTTATGGAAATAGATAGCCATGGCAATGTAAGGGATCATAAAATTGTAGAAGGGGTTATAAGGAGTAGACAGAGATTAGTATATGATGATGTCTCAGATTTTTTAGAAGATGAGGATGGGGAGGCGGCGGAAAAACTGGCAGATGTTTCGGAAGAACTGAAAATGATGGAAGAGCTTTGTCATATATTGAGAGCCAAAAGGGAGCGAAGAGGTAGCATTGATTTCGACTTTCCAGAAGCAAGGATAGCGCTAGATGAAGACGGAATTCCCATAGATATTATAAAAGAGGATAGAAGGATTGCTAACAGGATGATAGAGGAGTTTATGTTGGTATGCAATGAAACCATTGCAGAGCATATGTATTGGACGGAGATGCCGTTTTTATATAGGATTCATGAGGAACCAGATATGGAGAAAATAAATGAATTCAATAAATTTATCCATAATTTTGGATATATGATTAAAGGAACCCAAGAGGTTCATCCAAAGGAATTGCAGCGGTTAACCAAGGAGGTAAGGGGCAAGAAAGAGGAGATTTTAATCAATACGTTATTATTGCGATCTCTTAAAAAGGCTAGATACAGCAGCAAGGAAGACATACACTTTGGATTGGCTTCTAAATACTATGCCCATTTTACAGCACCTATTAGGCGCTATCCAGACCTACAAGTCCATAGGATTATAAAGCGCTATATCAAGGGCAGTTTAGATTCTAAGGGTCAGGATAAGCTAGAAAAAATATTGTCTAAGGTAGCAGATCATACTTCTATGACGGAGAGAAGGGCTGAGGAAGCGGAAAGGGAAGTGTTAGATCTAAAGTTAGCTGAATATATGTCCACAAGAATTGGAAATGAATACAAAGGTATGATATCATCTCTAACCAACTTTGGAATGTTTGTACAGCTGGATAATACCGTTGAAGGTTTAGTCCGATATAGCGATATGGCAGATGATTATTATGAATTTGATCAGAGGAATTACTATGTCTATGGAGTCCATACTGGAAAGAAATATAGACTGGGGGATATAGTAAAGATTAGGGTAATAGGTGCAGATTTAGTCAAAAGAACAATAGACTTTATGTTACTTTCTCCATAATTGACTATGTTGACAGCACTGCAAAAGCTTGATAGACTGTAGCTTAGAGTCTAAAAGTGTGGTGATGTATATGGGAAAGGATAATATAAAGATAGTAGCTTCCAATAGAAGGGCGAGGCATGAATATTTTATAGAGGATACCATTGAGGCCGGCTTGGTATTAAAGGGTACAGAAGTAAAATCTATAAGGCAGGGAAGGATAAATGTCAGGGAAAGCTATGCGACCATAGAAAATGGTGAAGCATATATATATAACATGCATATAAGTCCCTACGAGCAGGGAAATATTCATAATGTAGATCCTACTAGAAGGAGAAAACTATTGCTCCATAAGAGGGAAATCAGAAGGCTTCATGCAGCTATTGCACAAAAGGGATATACGTTGGTACCATTATCTGTATATATTAAGAATGGTCTAGTAAAGCTGGAATTGGCAACGGCAAAGGGTAAAAAATTATATGATAGAAGACAGGAAATAGCTAAAAGAGATGCGGAGAGGAGGATGCAACAGCATCTATCGGAAAAGTATAGATAGGTAGAGTTGACATAATATCGTATTCTTGCTATAATGTTGGATACAAACGATATATGTGGGGGCGAATTTGGTTTCGACGGGGATGTGGAATCAAGAGTAGCGAGTCGTTGGGCCAAACAACGTTAAAAGTGGCAAACTAAATTAAACGCAAACGATAATTACGCACTAGCTGCTTAATTAAAGCAGCTCGTCCTACCTAAGAATCCCACGACTTGGGATAGGGCGCCAATTTAGTGGGGAACCGCGCCTGGCAAAGCTTTGAGCCGGGAACGGAATTTATGAAGCTACCAAAGCTTAGACCTTGTCAGTAGGGGCTAAGTGGAGGGAATGTTAAAATACTGACTGCACTCGGAGAAGCTCTTGTGGAAATATTTTCGGACGTGGGTTCGACTCCCACCGCCTCCACCATTACATAAAAAGTAAAACTAGAAACCTTGATTAGACGATCTCTAATCAAGGTTTCTAGTTTTAAAGCCATTCAATACCTTCCCCTTAATATATTGAAAACTTCTTCTGGTGTTTTATCACTGGCCTCCACTATAGGCGCGCCTGGCCTAAAGGAAGTGGCATCCATTGGAATATTATCGGAATTGGCAACTACAATAGCATCATAATCAAAGGAGTCTAGTTGATCGGTATTTTTTAAACTATCTACTTCGTGAATATGATATCCGGACTGTTTGAGAAATTTAATATGATTTCTTAAGGAATCTTCAATAATAACTCTTTTATTCATAAAGTCACCCCTATCTTTTATTATTATGGCTATTGTTATTATGGCCATATATAGGGTTTTTATTGTGGAAAAAGAGTATAAAAATTGTTTATACATAAAAATTTTAGTATAATAATGGTATATGATCTACAATGATTAAAAAGTTTGTTAGTAATATCAATTAATAGCCTTAAAGTTAAAACATGGTATAATAAATATAGTCAAGGGGGAAAGTTATGAGACAATTTAAGGGTAGTCTTATTCTATTAACTACAGCAATTATATGGGGAACTTCTTTTGTATCCCAAAAGCTTGGTATGAACTATATTGAACCTTTAACATTTGGGGCAGCAAGATTTTTGCTTGGGGCGTTGGCATTGATTCCTGTAATACGGATATTTGATTTGCTCAATAAGAAAAAGGAGATTGCCGTTGATGAGGACAGGCCAGAGTTCAAAACTGAGGATCTAATCAAAGGGGGAATTCTTTGCGGAATAGCTATATTCCTTGGTGCCTCTACTCAACAATGGGGTATCGTTTATACGACCGCTGGTAAGGCGGGGTTTATTACTGCCCTTTATATAGTAATAGTGCCTTTGCTTGGAATGTTTATAGGTAAAAGGACAAAACTCCTTACCTGGATAGGGGTGATATTGGCTGTAATAGGGCTATATCTATTAACCATTCAGGAGGGTTTTTTCATCCAAAAAGGGGATGCAGTTGTATTAATTGGTACCATATTTTGGGCATTGCAGATTATATTGGTGGAGGCGTATATCGATAAAGTGGATGGCCTGAAATTGTCCTTTGTGCAATTTCTAACGGCCGGGGCTTTATCGGCCATTGCAGCGATAATATTTGAGACTCCTAGAATTTATGATATTGTCGCTTGTGCGGGTCCGATCCTATATACAGCTGTTGTTGTAGTAGGGGTGGCCTATACTCTACAGATAATAGGCCAGAAATATACTAGTTCAACTGTAGCGGCTATCATATTGAGTCTGGAGGCTTTATTTGCTGTAATTAGCGGTGCCATATTTCTAAATGAGTCCATGAATCCTAGGGAACTATTGGGTTGTTTTTTAATGTTGGTAGCTGTAATAATAACGCAAATAGAACCAGAAGAAGTACTAGAAATTGAATAGAATCATAGTAGGAGGTAGTTTATGGGTAATAGTAAAAATTACAAGGTTTATACAGCAGCTTTATCTTATGTGGCAATTGCCGGTTTGTCCTTTTTATTTACAAAGATAGCTTTGAGTGCTACAGATCCATTAGATCTACTAGCTCATCGCTTTACGGCATCCTTTTTGGGGATCATAATACCTGTACTATTGAAATGGGTTAAGATAGATTTCAGCAGAGGGAGGATAAGGAGAGTGCTACCCTTGGCATTATTTTATCCATTATTGTTCTTTGGATTTCAGACCTTTGGGTTGCAATATGCTTCATCTTCGGAGGGCGGTATAATATTGGCTTCGGCCCCTGTATTTACTATGATATTGGCTTCATATTTTTTAAAGGAAAAGACTACATTATTGCAAAAGTTATCTATAGTATTATCGGTTTTGGGTGTATCTTACATAACCATTAAAACTGCTTCATCCCTTGAATTTGGAAACATGAAGGGGATATTGCTGCTTCTCTTATCGGCTTTATCCTTTGCAGGATATAGCGTTATGGCTAGAGATTTAACCAAGGATTTTTCAACCATAGAGCTAAGCTGCATAATGACTATCATCAGTTTTATAGGATTTAATACTCTATCCATCGGAAGACATTTAATAGATGGAAGCATAGGAAAATTTTTTATGCCATTGGGAAATCCGAAATTTATTATAGCTGCATTATATTTAGGGGTTTTATCATCCTTGGTAACATCGATATTGACCAACTATGTTTTATCCAAGATAGAAGCCTCTAAAATGAGCGTATTTTCTAACTTGGTGACAGTTGTATCCGTAATAGCAGGTGCTGTTTTTCTAAAGGAAAGGATATTTTATTATCACATCATAGGATCCATACTTATAATAGGTGGGGTTATAGGAACCAATTTCCTCGGGGAGGAAAATATATAAATTGGCATCCATCATGATACAATAATTGTTATAGGAACATGGATAGAGATAGTATTGATCGATTGGAAATAAGATACAAAAATTCTTTTGGTAGGTGAGAATATGAGAAGAAAGGAAAGGGAAATGGACAGGGAATTTGGCTTAAGGGTTATAGATAAGGCTAGATATGGCATCCTTTCTATGGTTGGGGAGGATGGTGAACCCTATGGAGTTCCCTTATCCATTGTGAGAGCCGGGGAAGTGTTATATTTTCATTCAGCAAAAGAGGGAAGAAAGGTGCACATACTTAAAGAAAATCCAGGGGTCAGTATAGCATTTGTAGGTGAGACGAGAATTCCCGAAAATTATACCAAGGAAGAATTGGATGAAATGGCGAAGGATGACTCCAAGGCTAAATTGCTTATTAGTAATGTATTTACAACGGAATTTGAATCTGCAATCGTTACTGGCACAGTCAAACTGGTGAAGGACGAGGATGAAAAGATTAGGGCTATGAGGCTAATATGTGAAAAATATACTCCTACCAAGATGAAATACTTTCCCATGGCGATCAAATTTGGCCTAGGAAGAGCCAATGTGTATAGAATAGAGATTAGATCCATTACGGCCAAAAGGAAGAAGTATGATGAGTACGGCGAAGAGATGAAATGGGGACGAATGTAGAATATAAAGGATGGTGTTAATATGGGAGATGCAATTCCAAATAGAGAGGAAGCCTACAGGCTATTAAAAAAATATAATCAGAATGAAAGCCTTATCAATCATGCCTTAGCAGTAGAAGCGGTTATGATGCATTTTGCTGAACTGTTTGGAGAAGATAAGGAGAAATGGGGAATAATAGGTTTAGTGCATGATCTGGATTATGAGATGTATCCTGAGGAGCACTGTAAAAAGACGGAAGAAATATTAAGGGAAGAAGATTGGCCTGAAGATTATATAAGGGCTATTGTTAGCCATGGATGGAAGATTTGCACCGATGTAGAGCCTATAGAGAGAATGGAGAAGGTATTGTATACTATAGATGAACTAACTGGGTTGATAGCGGCAAATGCTTTAGTACGTCCCACTGGGTTAGAAGGCATGAAGGTTAAGTCTGTAAGGAAAAAATGGAAGGATAAATCCTTTGCAGCTGGTGTCAACAGGGAGGTAATTGCTGAAGGTGCAGAGATGTTGGATATGGAATTAGGTGATGTAATAGCAGAAACTATAAAAGGAATGCAAAAGGTGGCGGATGAGATAGGATTAGCCAAATAGTATTAAGAAAGCAGTCCTTAGCTGCCTATTGCACTAGCTAATCATTTAACGATTCATTGTAGCATACAACATATCATATCTTCAGATGATTAATGACCTCGATTGGGGGAGGGATGACCATGCAAACTATTGCATGGATAATCTTAATAAGCTTTGTATTAAAATTGGTAAGGGATATTATAGGAGAGCTTAAACGGTGGAAATAGTTATTTTAAAACTTTCATAGGCGGCCGATATTATATGAAAGTAGGTGCGATCTATGACTATTGAAAGCAATAGCTCTAGCAAGGTAACACTTTGGACTAGGCAGGATATTAAAAGCCTAAATGACCTAAAGGCGAATGGGGTAATTAGGATTAAAAGAAAGCATCTGGAGGAGAAGTTTGAAGACATAGCGGAATATATAATTGGACTCTATAATTGGTTTGTGAATAAGGCCGATAAAATGGTACCAAAACCCGACGGGGTGGAATTTCCAATATGGTGTTCCATTAGCGAGGAAAATATGTTGAGGCCTACCAACAATACAGTAGTCTATGTACTAGAGGTGGATAGATCAGAAATACTTTATTTTGATGGGGTAAAGTGGGATCAGGCGTTGAATCATCTATATATACCTAAGGATGAAGAGGATAAAGAAAAATATATAAAGGATATACAAAGAAAGGGATTTAAGGATGAATTCTCAGTTTTTGATGGGCCAATTACTCACTTTTACCCGGAGGAGAAACAGAGAATAATAGATAGTTGGACGAGGGTATTTGAAATAGATGAATGGGATATATTTAGAGTACAGGCCAATATCTGGGAGATAAGACAGGATATGATTAAGAATGTGCTATATGACGAATAATAAAAAACCTTAGGCAGCTTATGCTCTAAGGTTTTTTATTATCAATTTTTTTCACTTGGTTTTCTTAAGGTTAATGTATGCATTCTGTTTGCATACATGGTTGCTAGCCCTGTAACTATAGCTATTGCTGCAGCCTTGATAAAGTAGGGCATTATGGTGGAGGAAGCTGATATGGCAAGACTTTCTCCTGCTTCTCCCCCTAGTATTAGGGCTATAACAAATAGGATGAATATTAATCCCCCGCCCGATATGGCGATGAGTATAAAAAGGCTAAACAGTCTAGATAAAAGATTCTCAATATTATCTCTCATAGTTCCACCCCCTTATATAAATAGAATCGGCAGAAGGCCGGCCAATATCAATATAGCTACCGCAAGATGGGCAAAAACCCATACCATGGCTAGCTTAGAGGTCTCCCCTATGTCCGATTCAGCTATTCCCATGGCTGCATACATAGCTAGAGCCAAAGGTGGGGTCATTCCTTCCAATGCTCCTGTAATAGCGGGCAATATAGCTGCTACCAATAATGGATTTATTCCTACCGCCGTCAATGCTCCCAATATGCCTGTACCAAAAATGGCTATCTGAGAAGAGCCTGGCAATATCATACCTAAAAATGTTGTAAATACTGGGAAAAATATAACCAATTGCAATTTACTCATGTTGAACGATTGGACATATTCTCCTAAGGTAGCCCCTATCTCGGCATCTCCGAATAAATAGGATATGGAGTAAGCGAAATATACAGTTGCTGCTACCGGTGTTATTTGAATGATGGCATTTTTAAACATATGGAATATATCCGATATATTCAATTCTCTTTGGATTTTATCCCTGCTGATAATTAAAGAATAGATTGCGGCAACACCTGGAGTAAATAGTAT
>DUNJ01000082.1 GCA_012839395.1 Tepidimicrobium sp. | reverse complement strand
TCTTCAAAATTATCAAAACCATTTCTATTCCTTAAGGATGTAATTCTTCTTTTCATCTGTTTTTCCTTGTAGTAATTTAAGTCTATATTGATTAAGCCATGGATATTTTTTTTAAAAGCTTCATAACCGTTTTTCATCAACACCCTCTCCTAAGTAACTACGTATGATATAAAAAATTTCTGTGGTTCACCACAGAAATAGTGTAAAGAGATTTTGATGTAATTATTAGGGCCTTATTTATTACACCAAAATCCTTTACCTTATTTGCCATTTTAAAAATCCTATTGAATGGTATAAGTGCTTGAGTTTCTATTCTTCTTCGTTTGAACAATCCTCAACATCTTTTCCAATATTATTTTCAGAGTTAACTTTAACATCCTTTTCCACTTCTCTCATGCTAAGGCTAATTCTTTGATTTTCCTCGTCAATATCGATAATCTTCACCGTAACTTCCTGACCTATTTCCAGTTTATCAGATGGCTTTTTAACATGTTCTTTGGAAATTTGAGAGATGTGAACCAACCCATCGATCCCCTCTTCTAATCGTACAAATGCTCCAAAATCTAAGATGTTAACCACCTTACCAGTAGTTATATCACCTATATTCCTATTCTCGATAAAGAGATCCCAAGGTTTAGGCAAGATCTGTTTTAACCCAAGGGATATCCTATTCTTCTCCTTATTGAAATCAAGAACCTGCACTTGGATTTTTTCGCCTTCACTTACCACCTCAGAGGGATGTCCAATTCTAGCCCATGCTAGATCTGAAATATGAATCAATCCATCCAGCCCGCCAATATCTACAAAAGCTCCAAAATCGGTTAATCTCTCTACTTGTCCATCTATAATGTTGCCAACCTCTAGACTATCCCATAGCTCTTCCCTTTGCTTTTCTAACTTTTCCTGCTCAACTACTCTGCTAGATAAAATAACCCTTTTCCTATCCCGATCAAAATCTATTAGTTTAGCGATCAAAATCTTGCCTTTATAAACGCTTAAATCATCGACATATTTCATGGATATTTGGGACGCTGGCATAAAACCCCTTATATTATTGACCGATACAGATAAACCTCCTTTTATATCTGTTATAACTTTACATTCTACTTCATCACCATTCTGATAAGCATTCTCTAACTCTTCCCAATTTCTCATCATTTCCAATCTTTTAGTAGATAATACAACATTTCCTTCGCCATCATCCAAATTTACCACATATACTTCTATATCATCCCCTTCAGTAAACAGGTCCTTTGGCTTGACATTGGGGTCATTGGATAGTTCTTCACGTTCAATTATTCCATCTGATTTATAGTTTATATTTACCATTACTTCATTCTCTGTTACATATATAACCTTGCCTTTTACTATATCCCCTCTATTGATATTTACTAGTGAGTTCTCTATAGCCTCCATTATCTCATTATCATTGATGCTATTCATTATATTAACAACCTCCTTAATTATCCAATCAGGTGTAGAAGCACCTGCGGTTATTCCTATTGTATTAAATTTCTTCATCTCTTGTAAAGGTAATTCTTCAGATATTTCAACATGATACACGTTTTTGCAATATTTTTTACTTATTTCCGCTAATTTGTTTGTATTAGAACTATTGTAACCACCTATAATGATCATAGCCTCCACTTTTTTGGCCAATTCCATGCAAGCATTTTGCCTTAAATTGGTAGCATTGCATATAGTATTAAATACTTTTACTTCATCCCCTTTAGTGATAAGGATATTGGAAATATTCTCAAACTTTCCTAGTGTATTAGTAGTCTGTGAAACAATGCATAACTTATCATAATGTTTAAGATTATGAGCTTCTTCTTCAGTATCTATTATAATACCATTATAGTTACACCATCCATTTATGCCAATCACCTCTGGATGATTCTTGTCTCCTATTATTATAATCTTATACCCCAATTTGTAGTATCTATCTACCTTTCTATGAACCGATTTTACAAAAGGGCAGGTAGTATCGATTAATTCTAAATCCATATCCTCTATGCTATCTTGAAGATCTCTTGGGATGCCATGGGCTCTTATAATTATCTTTCCATTATCTATAAATTCTATGTTTTCCAAAACCTTTAATCCATCTTCGCCTAACTTTTTTACCATCTGAGGATTATGGATTAGAGGCCCCAATGAATAGACAGGGGTACCATGAGATTGTTTTAACGTCTTCAATGCAGTATCTACTGCGTTTTTAACCCCAAAACAATATCCTGCATGTTTAGCAATATATATATTCAAATCTATTCACCCCTATATATCTTTTAATAGGTAGATTGACTGCATAATATCCTTACTAATCTCCTTATAATGCCCGGTATTAAGCTTTTTATCATGATATTCATCGAAATAGAGAGGTTTGCCTATATTGATATTAACTTTCCCAAATATATTATATTTTGATTCGATATAAATTGGCATAACGGGAGACTTGCTTTTTACAGCAATCAAACCAATTCCTGGTTTCGCAGTATCTATATCGATTTCCTTCACCCTTGTACCTTCCGGAAATATCCCCAAAATATTTTCCTCTTTTAACACCTTAAGAGAAGACCTAATAGCAGATAAATCTGATCCCGCTCTATCTACCGGAAATGCTCCCAACATTGAAATAATTTTTCCAAAAATTTTATTGCTGAATAATTCTTTTTTGGCCATGAAACTAATGGGCCTAGGTATTGCGATTGCTAACATTATGGGATCTAAAACACTTATATGATTGGAGCATAATATTAACTTTCCATCTTTTATTATATTTTCTTTACCTTGAACATCGATACGAAATATTATTCTAAATATAATTGCAGCTAATACCCTTATAATTCTATAAAAATACAATTATTTACCTCCCCTTATTATATTAAGTATCTCCTCTACAGATTGATCTATCGTTTTATCAGTAGTGTCGATCTCATAAGAATCGGAACTCTTTAGCAGGGGTGAAACTTTTCTAGTACTATCTATCCTATCCCTATTTTCAATATCCTGCAAAGTTTCCTGATAAGTTATATTCCGTTCACCTCTTTCTATAAGTTCTCTATATCTCCTCCTTGCCCTTTCCTCAACAGAGGCAGTAATAAAGAATTTAAAATTAGCATCTGGCAGAACTACGGTTCCAATATCCCTACCATCCATAATAACATTATTGGATCTTGCCAATTCTTTCTGTATATTAACCATCTCTTCTCTTACCTTTGAAATTTTAGCTATATCTGAAACCTTTTTATTTATAATATTTTCTCGAATTTTATCATCTACCATAATTCCATCTAAATATATATGGTTATTCTTAAAAGAGATTGTAGTATTATTCAATAATTTCAATACTTCTTCCTCATGCATGGGATGGATGCCCGCTTCAATAACCTTTAATGTCAACGCTCTGTACATAGCACCAGTATCTATGTATTCTATTTCTAAAATATTGGCAATCTTTTTAGCCAATGTGCTTTTACCAGATCCCGCTGGACCATCCACCGCTATGATTAAGCTATCATCACCCATAATAATACACCCCTTAAAACATAATAACAGCCACCCATTGGTGGCCTTGCTGTCCTTATTGATTTAAATCAGGTCTCAATGTCTTTGCTCTCCTAAGATATGCGTGCTTTATCTCTCCTTGTTCCAATGTGCCGTTATAGAGAATCATAATTCTAATACATTTGTCAATACTTCCTATCACTTCCATCTCATTAAAACACATTAGACTACATTGATTATATCCTAATAGCCTAGCAGCCTTGGCTGGGTATTCAGCATTCAAATCTTTAGTTGTAGAAAAGAAAATGCTTATAACATTTTCCCTATTTAATCCATTTCTGTTCTCCATTTCCAATAGCAATTTTTTTGTCCCGTTAATTATGTCTTTTTGGTTATTATTCTCTATAGTAATGGCTCCTCTAATGGATACTAATTGCATTTTTATCTATTCCCCTTCAATAATTATATATTATATTTTATAACCTAACAAGTTATTTTACCACTTATCCATCCATTGCTATTATCCTACCTTAATTAGATACCCTTTAAATGGTTTGTATCGTTCAATAATTTAAGCACCCTGTTATAGTCTCTAAATTCAATTATGGTTAGCCCTACATTATCCAATGTTATATTTTTAAAATTACTTAGCTTCATATCTAATAATCCCAAAATAATAGTTTTTAACGTTGCACTATGTGAGACAATTAGTACGTTGTGTTTTTTTTCAGTATCCATAATTCTATAGATCTCAGACATAGCCCTCAACTGTAACTCCTCTAAGGTTTCAGCACCATCTACCTTCAATTTCTCCGGTGCCTTTCTCCATAATATAATTTCCTTAGAATCTATATCGCTAATATTATCATAGGAGATTCCTTCCCATTTTCCAAAATCAATCTCCCTAAGTCCAGGCATAGGATTAACATCGATCTTAAGCATATTTCCAATTATCACAGCCGTATTATAGGCCCTATCAAGATCACTCGAGTATATTGAATCGATATTTTCATTCAAAAGTCTTTTAGCAATTAACCTAGCTTGAAGCTTCCCTCTATCTGTAAGTGCGACATTCTGTTGACCTTGAATTCTTTTAAGTACATTCCATTCCGATTCTCCATGTCTTACTAGGAACAGTTTTTT
>DUNJ01000081.1 GCA_012839395.1 Tepidimicrobium sp. | reverse complement strand
CATAAAAGAATTATTGACAATCTCTCACCTTTCGATTATCTCTCTGTGAAATAATTTTCTTTTACTACTGCCCTAATCATCGCATTTTATATTGTATTTTCTGTATTAGGGCAGTAGTAAAAGAAAATTATTTCACAGAGAGATAATCGAAAGGTGAGAGATTGTCAATAATTCTTTTATGAACATCACCTAGGAGCATGATATCTGAAATTAGTAGGATATTACGGTTAAAGGCGTTATACTGTAGACAAGCGATAGGATATTAATATATCCTATAATTTGGGTGGTACCGCGGAAATTTCGTCCCTAAGTAGAACTTAGGGGTTTTTTATATTGAACAAAAAGAAAGGATGAAAACTTTGAAAAGGTTTAATGAACTATCAACCAAACCAGTAAAGGAAAGGGAAGAGGAGATCTCTAGATATTGGAAAGAAATTGACTTGCTGCATGAATCCGTAACGAGTAGGGATGAGAATAAACCATTTATATTTTATGAAGGGCCTCCAACGGCTAATGGTAAGCCGGGTATACACCATGTTATGTCTAGGACATTGAAGGATTTAGTATGCAGGTATAAAACCATGGAGGGTTATCAAGTAAAGAGGAAGGCGGGTTGGGATACCCATGGATTGCCTGTGGAGATAGAGGTGGAAAAAGAATTAGATCTAAAGGATAAGCATGAAATAGAGGAATATGGAATTGGAAAATTCAATGAAAAGTGTAAGGAATCCGTATTTAAGTATGAGAGGCTTTGGAGAGAGATGACGGATAGAATGGCCTATGAAATAGATATGGATAACCCATATGTTACTTTAGAAAATGATTATATAGAGTCGGTATGGTGGATTCTTGATAAGTTTTTCAAGGAGGGCCTCATATACGAGGGACATAAGATTTTGCCCTACTGTTCTCGTTGTGGAACGGGGCTAGCTTCCCATGAAGTAGCTCAGGGATATGAAGAAATAGAAACGGAAACTGTTACTATAAAATTTAAATTAAAGGATAAAGATGAATATTTCTTAGCTTGGACCACTACCCCTTGGACCTTAGCAAGTAATGTTTGCGTAACTGTCAATCCAAAGGAAACGTATATTAGGGCTAGGCAAGGTGATGAGATATATTATGTAGCTAAGGTTTTGGCTGATAGGGTATTGGGAGAAGAGTATGAAATATTAGAAGATATGAAAGGCGAGGATTTAGAATATATAGAATACGAACAGCTTCTTCCGTTTGTAAAGATAGGGAAACATCAGAAAGCATTTTATGTTACCTTAGGAGATTATGTAACTACAGAAGATGGTACGGGAATAGTTCATTCTGCACCTGCTTTCGGGGAAGACGATTATAACACGGGTGTAAAATATAATTTACCGGTGTTACAACCGGTAGATGATGACGGAAGATTTACTGAGACTCCATGGAAAGGTAAGTTTGTAATAGAAGCAGATCCAGAGATAATTCAGTGGCTCAAAGAAAATGATAAGCTTTATAAAAAGGAAAAGGTAGAACATAATTATCCTCATTGTTGGAGATGCCACACTCCCCTTCTATACTATGCAAAACCTAGTTGGTATATAGAGATGACCAGATTAAAGGATCAGCTGATAAAAAACAATGATGAGGTAGATTGGTATCCGGATTTCGTAGGAGAAAAGAGATTTGGAAATTGGTTGGAAAATTTAAACGATTGGGCAATATCTAGAACTAGATATTGGGGCACCCCTCTGCCACTTTGGAGATGCAAAGATTGTAACCATATTATCAGTGTGGGCTCGATAGAGGAGCTGGTGGAGAGATCTATAGAGGATATCGACGAGTCCATTGAACTTCATAGGCCATACGTAGATCAAGTTCATTTTAAATGTGAAAAATGTGAAGGCATTATGGCTAGGGAAGAGGATGTAGTGGATGTATGGTTTGATAGTGGAGCAATGCCTTTTGCACAACATCATTATCCTTTTGAGAATAAGGATAATTTCGACAAACTATTTCCAGCAGATTATATATGCGAGGGAATAGATCAGACTAGAGGATGGTTCTATTCATTAATTGCTATATCCACCTTTGTTACTGGCAAATCTCCATATAAAAGCGTTCTAGTAAACGACTTGATATTGGATAAGGATGGGAAGAAGATGTCTAAATCCCTGGGAAATACCGTGGATCCATTTGGGCTCTTCGATACATATGGGGCTGATGTATTAAGATGGTATCTAATCCATGTATCTCCGCCATGGACTCCAACAAGATTTGATGAGGATGGGCTTAGGGAAGTAGAGACTAAATTCTTTAGGAGCATAAGAAATGTATATAACTTCTTTTCTCTCTATGCCAATATGGATGATATAGATCCAAGGGAATTTGACATGAAGCATGAAGATAAAGTAGAAATAGATAGATGGATTCTCTCCAAATTCAATAGCTTAATAAAGCAGGTAAGGAAGGATATGGATGAATTTCAACTGACCAGGGTAGTAAGAGCTATTCAGGACTTTGTTATAGAGGATCTATCTAATTGGTATATTAGAAGGTCTAGGAGAAGATTTTGGTCTACGGAATTAAACGATGATAAGAAGGCCGTATATCATACTACCTACGAAATACTGGTAGGAATAAGTAAGATGATAGCTCCCTTTGTGCCGTTTATATCGGAGGAGCTATATAGAAACCTAACCAATAATAAATCTGTGCATCTAGATTATTATCCTAAACACAATGAGGAATTAATAGATTTAGAATTAGAAGAGAAGATGGACCTAGTAAGAGACTTTGTAAGGTTAGGTCGAGCATCTAGAGAAGCTGTAAGAATAAAGGTGAGACAGCCAATAAGGGAAGTATTGCTAGATAGCAAATATGAAGATAAAGTTCAAGATCTAATACCGTTGATAAAAGAGGAATTAAATGTAAAGGAAGTAGCCTTTGAAGAAGATTTAACCCAGTTTATGAACTATTCATTGAAGCCAAACTTTAAAGTGGCAGGGCCTGCCTTAGGACCTAAGGTGAACACATTGGCAAAGGTATTGAATGAAATCGATTCCCGCGAAGCTGTAGAGAGGTTAGAGGCAGGCGATAGCCTAATATTGAACTTAGACGGAAAAGATGTAGAGATTACTAAAGATTTTGTGGAGATAACTGTATCTTCCCGGGAAGGATATAATGTTACCAAAGGAAACAATCTATTTATAATTCTCAACACTACTCTTACAGAAGATTTGCTCAATGAAGGTTATGCTAGAGAGTTTATATCTAAGGTACAGCAGATGAGGAAGAATAACGGATATGAGGTTTTAGATAATATAAATATATATTATGATGGTAGTGAAGAGATAGAAAAAGCTGTAAATTTATTTGAGGACTTTATTAAATCGGAGACTTTGGCTTTATCTATCGAAAAGGTTTCGAATGATTCCTTCGAGAAGCAGGATTTAAATGGTCATATGACTGGGATAAAATTGGAAAAGGTGGAATAACGGGAAAACAGGGTGTTATTTAGATATCACCCTGTTTTTTAAAATATGGCGATAGTAAAAAATACTATCATAAAGATTCAATTCATGATATAATCTAGAAAGACATCTATAATTAACTATATAGTGCCGGAATCAGTATCGATGATTTAGATTAGCAAGATTTTATAAAATTAAAATCTCTAAATATAATAACAAAAATGCTGGTTAAGGGGGAAAGGTGTTAATGAAAGTATATCAAACGGATAAGATCAGAAATCTATCTCTAATAGGGCATAGTGGTAGTGGAAAGACAACTTTAACAGAAGCTATACTATTTGTAGCTGGGGTAACTAAGAGGCAGGGCAAAGTAGATGATGGGACCACCGTGTCGGATTTTGATAAAGAGGAGATTACTAGGAAGGTTTCCATAGGAACAGCAGCAGTTCCCGTTGAGTTTAATGATATTAAATATAATTTTTTGGATACCCCTGGGTATTTTGATTTTGCAGGGGAAATGTATGGTGCGTTAAGGGTCAGCGATGCCGCTATATTATTAGTAGATGCCTCGTCAGGCGTTGAGGTTGGGACTGAAAAGGCGTGGCAATATACAGAAGGAAAAAGTATTCCAAAATTGATGTTTTTGAACAAGATGGATAAGGAAAACGTTAGTTTTGGAAAAGTTTTAAATGATATAAAGGGTTATTGTGGGGATAAGATTGTGCCATTCACGCTACCAATAGGTGAGGGTGAAAGCTTTAAGGGTATGGTAGATGTAATCAATGGAGTTGCCTTTGAATATGACGGTAAGGATGCTAGGGAAGTAGATATACCATCAGAGCTGCAAGGGGAAATAGATTCGATTAATGAGTTATTGATGGAAAAGGTGGCAGAATCCGATGAGGAGTTGTTGGAAAAATATTTTGAAGGGGAGGAATTTTCACGGGAAGAGATTAGGCGAGGTCTGAAGTTGGCAATTCGAGAAGGGGATTTAGTGCCATTAATAGTAGGGTCGGCTGAACAGGCCATAGGTATAGATTTATTGTTGGAAATTATTAAGGATTACGTGCAGGGGCCAACAGGTGTTAATGTAGGCTATAAAGGCGAGGAAGAAGTGGAAAGAAAAGTGGACGTAAGCGAACCTTTCTCAGCTCTTATATTTAAGACCATAGTGGATCCATTTGTTGGAAAGTTATCCTTATTTAAGGTGATGTCAGGAAAGATCACAAAGGATCAAGATATATATAATGCAAGCAAAGATAATAGCGAGAAATTAGGAGGGTTATTTGTACTTAGAGGTAAGCAACAGATAGAAGTGCCAGAATTGCTAGCAGGAGATATTGGAGCTACATCTAAGCTACAAAAGACTGAAACTGGGGATACCCTATGTGACAAATCTGATCCAACCCTATACGATAGAATAGAATATCCGCAGCCAACCTTATTCTTGGCAGTGGAGCCAAAATCAAAGGGAGATGAAGAAAAGATAGGCGTGTCCTTAAGTAGGCTAACAGAGGAGGATCCTACCTTCGTAGTGGAAAGAAATTCAGAGACAAAACAATTGTTAATTGGTGGCCAAGGCAATATGCAGTTAGCGGTTATAACGGATAAATTAAAAAATGCATTTGAAGTAGAGGTAGAATTAAGCACTCCAAGGGTAGCCTATAGGGAGACTATAAAGGGTACATCTAGCGTCCAAGGAAGACATAAGAAGCAGTCTGGTGGAGCGGGACAATATGGCGATGTGCATATTAGATTTGAGCCTACGGATAAAGAGTTTGAATTTGAAGAAGAAGTATTTGGGGGAGCAGTTCCTAAAAACTTCTTCCCAGCGGTTGAAAAAGGATTATTGGAATCTACTGAAGAAGGGGTTTTAGCTGGTTATCCAGTAGTAAACGTAAAAGCTACACTATTTGATGGATCCTATCACCCGGTAGATTCTAATGAGATGGCCTTTAAAATTGCAGCCTCCATTGCGTTCAAAAAGGGAATGGAAGAGGCCAACCCTATACTATTGGAGCCTATAATGAAAGTTGAAGTTCGTGTCCCAGAGGAATATATGGGAGATGTAATGGGCGATATGAACAAGCGTAGGGGTAGGATTTTAGGTATGGAACCCCAGGAGGATGGCTCCCAGCTAGTTATAGCAGAAGCACCTCAAGCAGAATTATTTGAATATCCAATAGATTTAAGGAGCATGACCCAAGCAAGGGGAAGCTTCACAATGGAGTTTATTAGGTACGAGGAGGTTCCTTCGGAGATATCGGAGCAGATAATAGAGAGAGCAAAAGCTGAAAAAGAATAAAAATTTAAAGACCCGATCAATTGATCGGGTCTTTAAATTTGATTTTTAACCACGGGATGTGATATTTTGGATAATATCCAGCTAATAGTTATTACAATGCTCTTCACCCTTTGAAATCCGTCGATATTTACAATAGAGGAAAATGTTTTGGGGAAAGATAACGCAGATGGGAGATAGACCTCTAAATTAGACTTGGAAGTTGCTACAGAATCGGAAATCATAAGTACAGTATGGCTAGGAGTGGGATTGTTTATTACATGGGCGAAGGCGTTTGAAATACCTCCAATGTCCTGTCCAATATACCATTTAAATAGGCAAGAATTACTCCGTAGTTGGTAATAGGAGTCCGTTTTTCATTACATAGCATGATCCTGCTCTGCATTTCCTTTCTATTTATCATGCATCCACCACAGTGGATAATCAATCTATACTTTTCGAGATTTTTACTAAAGTTGTATCCGGTCTTGAAGTGGAAATTCAATTCTTTTCCCGTTTTCCTCTGGAGCAGGGTGGGGATCTTAACTCGACCTATATCTTCGTGGGTGGTATTGTGGGTGCAGTTTTCAGCTATTAGTATACTATCCCTGGACTTTAGATCTTCCACGGCCCTAACCCCTTCTACTAGTTTTTTTAGGTTTCCTTTATACCTAGCAAATAATATAGAAAAAGAAGTCAATTTAATGTCCCTTGGAACCATTTCATCTACCTGTTTAAAGATTTGCGAATCGGTTATTACCAAATCTATATCCTTTAGATCTTTCAATCCAGATTTCAGTTCCGTATCCCTAAGGACATAGCATTTTACCCCGTTATCGATACAATCTCGTATAACCTGAACCTGGGGAAGGATAAGCCTTCCTTTTGGAGCCTGTTTATCTATTGGAACTACAAGTAATACCTTCCCGTCATATGGCAGCAAATCTCCTAGGATAGGGGGATCAGCTTCTACATCCTGTATCTTTTTTACCAATTCTTTTCTTAATTCGTCTATATTTATCATTTTGATAGATGAGGTGAATATAGCATTAGGATACTCTAGCTTTAATCTATTGATATAATCTTTACTCGCCATATCTATTTTATTTATAACTAGTATATATTGTATATTATATTTTTTAAATAATAGCTCCATACCCTTTAGGGAATTCCTATCCACATCCGTTATATCCATAACATATATTGCTATATTGGTTCTCCTTGTGATATCCAAGCTCTTTTTCATCCTAAGATCTCCTAATTTACCTTCATCATCAATTCCTGCCGTATCTATGAAGATGACCGGTCCAGCCGGAGTCAACTCCATTGACTTTTTTACCGGATCGGTGGTAGTTCCCTTTATAGGACTTACGATAGAGACTTGTTGCCGAGTAATGGCATTTAAAAGTGACGATTTTCCAGAATTCATCTTTCCATATATAGATATTACAGGTTTATACATAGACATCCCTTTCTCCGGCTTCTATCAATTTAAGTTTTTCCTCAATCAATTTTCTCTTCTTAAGGTTTTTTAGCCCTATCTTTTTGAGCTCCTCTTCTATCAATTGATTTCCTGCCTTTTTGGTATTGTCCGAAGCATAATCTAATAGATATTCTTTAAAGGTTAATATCCCGTTAGGGGTGCAGAAGTCTTGGATATCCCCTGGCCTAGCTATATCCATAAAATCTTCTCCAGTTCTTCCAGATCTATAGCAGGCGGTGCAAAACGATGTTAGATAGCCTAGCCTGCACATCTCCTCTATTATTTCATCTAGAGAACGGGTATCTCCCAATTGAAATTGTTCTTTTTCGGGGATATAATCGTCTTGTTCATATCCACCGATTCCAATTCTTGAACCGGCATCAATTTGAGATATTCCATGGGGAATCATTTCTTTTCTAATTTTTGGGCTTTCCCTGGCAGTCAAGATCATTCCAGTGTAAGGGACTGAAAGTCGAAGGATGGATATTATTTTCTTAAAGTTTTCATCGGAAACCTTATATTTTGTCTCATTGTAGAATTTGGTATTTATAGCAGGTTCTAATCTTGGGAAGGATATGGTATGGGGGCCTACTCCAAAGGTTTGCTCCAGATGGATTGTGTGCAATAGCAATCCCATTACTTCAAACTTCCAATCATATAGTCCAAACAATACCCCTATTCCTACATCATCGATTCCAGCTTCCATGGCTCTGTCCAATCCATATAATCTCCAGGAATAGTTTCCCTTGATAGTGTTTTGTGGATGAATTGCTCTATAGGTATCATGGTGATAGGTTTCCTGGAATATTTGAAATGTACCGATACCTGCTTCTTTTAGCTTTTTATAGCCTTCTATATCCATAGGGGCAGCGTTTATATTTACCCTTCTTATCTCTCCGTTATTTTCCTTGGTCTCATATACCGTATTTATAGTTTTAGAGATGAAATCGGCATCATAAATGGTATGTTCTCCATAAACAAGAATTAATCGCTTATGGCCCTTACCAATTAGAATCTTCACTTGCTCTTTTAACTCGTCAGTTGTTAAGGTTTTGCGAACTATAGCTTGATTATCCCTTCTAAAACCACAATATAGGCAGTTATTTATACACTTGTTTCCAATATACAAGGGTGCAAAAAATACAATTCTATTTCCATATATATTTTGCTTTAGTTGTCTTGCAGCCTCAAATATCTCTTCTAAAAGTGCAGGATCCTCCACTTGAAGTAGCTTTGCCGTTTCATGGGGTTCGAGCCTTATCTTATCAAGGGATTTATCGATTATACTTCTTATTTCTACCGGATCCGGATTCTTAGCCGCCTCTAAAAGGTCAAAAATCTTTTGATCATCTATAAAGTCCTTATCGTATTTCCTGAAATTATACATTTTAAATTCCTCCTTTACTTTAACCAGTCTATATGGTCACCACGACTCATATCGACCACATATCCAATAGCGTTAATCTTTTTTTTAATAGCGGCTATTTCATACATATCTCTAGCTTCCTTGCCCTTATAGATTTCATATTTTGTTTTTACGGATTTAGGGGAAAGATTCAACATCAATACATTGCATCCGGCCTTAATTCCTTTTTCAATTCCCCGTTCATCTAAGGTATTCAATGCGGAGGTTATAGGAATTAGGGCTCTTGGTATAAATAATCTGGTCAATGCTAGAAGTAATAATGTCTTTTTGATGGAACCGGCTTTCATGTGAGAAAGGGGGGTCTGAGGATGAGGAACTAGGGGACCAATCCCTATCATCTCAGGATTTAATTCCTTTAAAAACAGGAGGTTATCAGCTAAGACTTCATTGTTTTCGTTGGGCAAACCAACTATAAATCCTGCTCCCGTTTGATACCTGATCTTTTTCAAGTTATAAAGACAGTTTTTTCTATTTTCAAAATTCATATTGGGATGGAGCATGTTATATAGGCTGGGTGTGGCTGTTTCATGGCGTAACAGGAATCTATCGACACCGGCATTAAAGAATTGTTCATATTCATCAAAGTCCCTTTCACCAATAGATAAGGTTAAAGCAGTATTGGGAAACTTGCTTTTTATCTCCTTTATAATTTCGACAAGTAATCTATCCGTATAGTATAGGTCTTCACCACTTTGAAGAACGAAGGTCTTATATCCTAGATTATATGCTTTTTTGAGAGAATCGAGTATCTGGGTCTTGGAGAGCCTGTATCTAACTACTTCTTTGTTATTCCTCCTTATACCACAATACAAACAATTGTTTTTACAATGGTTGGAAAACTCCATAAGACCTCTTATAAAAATCCTATTTCCATATACCCTTTTCACAGTGGATTGAGCCATTTCAAATAGCATAGGATACATATGCTCAGTAATATTATCCAATAGAGCGATTATCTCTTCTCTTGGTAGGAAGTTGTTATAATATAGCTGCTTCAAAATACCCTTCATCTATCTATTTCCTTTTTAGATATGGAAGTTTTTACTACACAATTGTTTAGATTACCCAACTTTCCTGTAAGACTGTTTATTTCATCTAGTGTTCCAATAACCACAATAGATATTATGGATATATCATCTTTATGAAAAGGGATCCCCATTCTTCCTTGTATAATATCCTTATAATCCGATACCAATTTGTTAAAGGAAGATTGTGTTTTTTTAGGTTCTTCCAATATTGCACTTATAACAGCTATTCTTTTTTTCAAACAACTCCCCCCTAAATAAAAAAGACTTCCTCTGAAGGAAGTTAGGTACACTTTTAATCCTAAGTCCCTTCCAGAATAGATTGCTCTAAATCCGTCAGGTATTAGTTGGATTATAGGTTCAATTAGATTAAGGCTTACCTCAAAATAATTGGATATGCTTTATTGTTTGATACTATATTAACAACAATAAAATACAAAGTCAACCTAATTTTCCATAAAGTTGAATTTACTTTCACAAACAACAAAATGTTGGCTTATTCGATTGAGCTTTAAAGGGGTTGCAAAAATTGTATAAATGTATATAATATTATACAAAGGACAAAGAAAGTCAAAGTCAAAGGAGTGGAAAATTTGTCTGGATTGAGCAATATCATCGAAAACTTTATAAAACAGATGCTAGAAGAGACGGAAAGTGGAATAATAGAAATAGGAAGGAATAATTTGGCTGAGCAATTTGGATGCGCACCTTCCCAGATTAACTATGTCCTTTCTACTAGATTTACTCCCTATAAGGGATACTATATAGAGAGTAGAAGGGGCGGAGGTGGGTATATAAAGATTGTGAAGGTAGGAATAGAGGAAGATGAGGATATGGAGGAATTGATAGTAAATACTATTGGTGATTCCATAACCAAGAGCAAGGCATATCATATAGTTGAAAGCTTAATTGAGGAGGGAATGATTTCTGAGAGGGAAGGCAGACTGATGACAGCCTCCATAGAAGATATTGCTTTAAAGGGAGTGCCTAAGGAGAAAAATCGGGTTAGAGCGGATATACTTAAAAACATGCTCCTAGTTCTTATGAGATAGTTAGGAGGGATTATTATGCTATGTCAGAATTGTAATCAAAAAAATGCCACTGTCCACTATACTAAGATAATAAATGGAGAGGTGGATGAACTTCATCTATGCGATGAATGTGCTAAGGGAATTGATGATTTTGATACATCCTTTTCCTTTCATAAGTTATTAACGGGATTGATAGATAGTGTACAAACGGAAGCTATGGAAAGGCAGGATAGCGATATTAAATGTAGTTTTTGTGGATTGGGATATAGGGAGTTTAAAAAGACGGGAAGGTTTGGATGTGCCAATTGTTATAATTCCTTTAAGGGCAAACTAATTCCGCTATTAAAAGGAATACACGGTCATAATACGCATGTAGGAAAAGTACCGAAAAGGGCAAATCAGGATATAATAAGGAGACGGGAAATAGATAGACTTAGGGAAGAGCTGGATCTTTTGGTAGCCAGGGAAGCTTTTGAGGAAGCTGCGGTATTGAGAGATAAGATCAAGGAATTGGAGGATCAACTGGATAGAGGGTGAGGTGATATAGGTGGTAAAATGGCTTGATAATACAGGGGTTGAAAAGGATGTTGTGGTTAGTACTAGAATAAGGATAGCCAGAAACCTAAAAGGATATAGGTTTCCACCTAGGATGAGTATTGAGGAATCGGGAAAACTTACAGAAAAAGTATTGAATGCTATGAAAGATTTTTCTGGAAATGGAGACTATAGATTTATAAAGATGAACAACTTAAGTTCCCTAGATAAGATGGCGTTTATTGAAGGACATATAATAAGTCCTGGCCTGATACAAAAACCAGATTATAGCAGCTTTTTGTTGAGAAATGATGAAAATATAACGATAATGATCAATGAGGAAGATCATCTAAGGATACAATCTTTATTGCCTGGATTAAATTTTGAAAGGGGATGGGAACTTTGTAATAAAGTAGATGATTTTTTAGAAGAAAATTTAGATTTTGCTTTTCATGAGAATTTTGGTTATTTAACCTGCTGTCCTACCAACGCAGGAACTGGACTTAGGGCATCGGTTATGGTCCATATACCTTCCATCGTCATGACCGGGTATATTAATAGCCTAATCCAAGGGTTGAATAAGATTGGGTTAGCCGTAAGGGGTATATATGGTGAGGGATCCAAGGCGGTAGGTAATTTATATCAGGTATCCAATCAAACTACCTTAGGGGATAGAGAGGAGATCATAATAGAGAAATTGAACAACATATTGCATCAGATCATCAACAAGGAGAGGGCAGCAAGACGTACCCTATTGGAGGATAGGAAGGATGAAATAAAGGATAGAGTCTTTAGATCGTTAGGCCTTTTAAAGTATTCTAGAATAATAAATTCTAAAGAAGCTATGGTCCATTTATCTAATGTAAGGCTTGGTAGGGAGATGGGTATAATTGATGGTATAGAATATGATGATATAACCAAATTGATAATTGAAATACAACCGGCCACTATCCAGAAAAGCGCTGGACAAGATCTGGCCAAGGAAGAAAGAGATGTTAAAAGAGCAGAGCTATTGAGAAAAAGGATATAGATAGGAGGAGATAGCATGGCGATGTTTGGTAGATTTACTGAGAGAGCGCAAAAAGCTATATTATTGGCCCAAGAAGAGGCAAAGAGGTTGCGTCATAATTATGTAGGTACGGAACATCTTCTGCTGGGATTATTAGCTGAGGCTGAAGGTGTTGCTGCTATATCGTTAAAGGAAATGGGGATAGATTTAGACAGAGCAAGGAAAGAAGTTGTAGAGGTTATAGGTGAGGGCAATTATGATGCAGATATAGTAGGCTTTACACCTAGAACAAAAAGGATTTTCGAATTGGGATTTTTGGAAGCAAGAAAATTAGGCCATAGCTATGTTGGCACAGAACATTTGTTATTAGGGCTTGTTGGGGAAGGCGAGGGTGTGGCTGTTGCCATATTGAAAAAATTAGGGGCGGATCCGGAAAAGCTCAGGGAGAATATTTTAGGCAGATTGCCGGATGGTCAGCCTAAGGCTACATCAACTCCTACTGGAGGTGGCAGAAAAACCCCTAATTTAGATAAGTACAGTACCGATTTAACCCAATTAGCTACGGATGGGAAGATAGATCCGGTAATTGGAAGGGCCAAGGAAATAGAGAGAGTAGTACAGGTATTGAGTAGACGAACTAAAAACAATCCAGTCTTTATAGGGGAACCTGGAGTAGGAAAGACCGCTATTGCAGAGGGATTGGCCCAGAAGATCGTGGAAGGGCAGGTACCTGAAATAATAAAGGGCAAAAGGGTAGTAACCTTGGATCTGCCTAGCATGCTTGCTGGTGCTAAGTATAGGGGCGAATTTGAAGAAAGGCTTAAAGCAACGATGAATGAGTTAAAAGAGGATGGCAATGTTCTCCTGTTTATAGATGAGCTCCATACAATAATTGGAGCTGGTGCAGCTGAAGGTGCCATAGATGCCTCTAATATATTGAAACCTGTATTAGCTAGAGGGGAACTGCAGGTGATAGGAGCAACGACCATAGATGAGTACAGAAAATATATTGAAAAGGATGCTGCATTGGAAAGAAGGTTTCAACCTATAATGGTAGAGGAGCCTACTGTTGAGGATACTATAAAGATATTGCAGGGATTGAGGGATAGATATGAAGCTCATCATAGGGTGAAGATATCTGATGAAGCCATTAGGGCGGCTGCAGAATTATCTGATAGATATATTACGGATAGATTTCTTCCAGATAAAGCAATAGATTTAATAGATGAAGCTGGTTCCATGATAAGGATAAAATCCTACGTAGCACCTGATGGATTGAAGGATTTGGAAGAAAGATTAGAAGAATTGTCTCAAGAAAAAGAGGAGGCAATTAATACGCAGAACTATGAAAAGGCGGCCAGTATAAGGGATGAGGAGAAGCACATCAGGGAAAAGCTGAAGGAAGAGAAGACAAAATGGGAAAAGGAAAAGCAAACATCTAATATGACGGTGGGGTACGATGAAATAGCTCACATAGTTTCAAACTGGACTGGTGTTCCAGTAAGCAGGTTAACTAGCGAGGAGAGCGAAAGATTATTGGATTTGGAAAAAATTTTGCATAGGAGGGTAATAGGGCAGGAACAAGCTGTAGAAGCGGTATCCAATGCGGTTAGAAGAGCTAGAGTTGGACTGAAGGATCCTGGCAAGCCGGTTGGCACATTTATATTTGTTGGACCTACAGGTGTAGGCAAGACCCATTTGGCCAAGGCTTTGGCAGAAACCCTATTTGGAGATGAGGAATCCATGGTGAGGATAGATATGAGCGAGTATATGGAAAAACACTCAGTGTCTAGACTTGTTGGTTCGCCGCCTGGATATGTTGGATATGATGAAGGTGGGCAGTTAACTGAAGCTGTTAGAAGGAAGCCTTATTCTGTGCTATTATTTGATGAGATAGAAAAAGCTCATCCAGATGTATTTAATATCTTGTTGCAGATTTTAGACGATGGTAGGTTGACGGATTCTAAGGGCCGTACAGTGGATTTTAAAAATACTGTGATAATAATGACCTCAAATGTGGGAGCTACTTCTATTGGGAAGCAAAATGTACTAGGTTTTTCTGCTGCAGAAGAAGAGGAGAAGGAAGAATATGAGAGGATGAAGGATATAATTATGGAAGAGCTGAAGCGGAACTTTAGGCCGGAATTCTTAAATAGAATAGATGAAGTAATAGTATTCCACTATTTGCAGGAGGAAGACGTAAGGAAGATTGCAGAGATAATGGTAGGAGATCTACAGAGGAGAATGAAAAAGCTGGATATAAACATAAAGGTTACAGATAACACCATAGATTATATAAGCGATAAGGGATTTGACCCAGTCTATGGAGCCAGACCCCTTGAAAGAACCATAACCAGAATGATAGAGGATCAACTGGCTGAGGAAATCCTAAAGGGCACTGTATCTAAGGAAGACAATATACTGATAGATTTTAGGAATGATAAGTTAGTATTTGACAAGGAACCTATAGCCTAGGCTATAGGTTCTACACATGGAGGTCTTTATATGAGGAATAGGGTTATCTATAGATGTTCCCAATGTGGGAATGAAAGCCTTAGATGGATGGGAAAGTGTTCGGAATGCAATTCCTGGAATACCTTTGAAGAAGTGTCTATTGACACTAGGACTAAAAAGGACAGGAGGCAATCTACGAGGGTTGGGAGTAGATTGCCTATAAAGTTATTAGATGTAGATGCTGAGGATGATCACAGGATAGTAACCGGGATAGACGAATTTAATAGGGTCCTAGGAGGAGGAATCGTTAAGGACTCCGTTACCATATTGACGGCTAGGCCGGGTGCGGGAAAATCTACCCTGTTGTTGGAAATAGCAAACGATATTGCGAGGAAAGGCCATAGGGTCCTATATGTCTCAGGCGAGGAGAGTGAGACCCAGATAAGTAGCAGGGCATGTAGGATACTGGATAAAATCCCCAAGGATATATGGATACTATCCGATAATAGCATGGACAATGTATTGGATGTAGTTGATAAGGTGGACCCAGATTTAATAGTTGTCGATAGTATCCAAACCTTTACATTGGAGGAGTTTGACTCTAGAGCTGGTTCTCCGATTCAATCTATAGAGTGTGCTAATGCCCTGGTAGAGGTGGCAAAGAATCGGGATAGACCAAGAGCTGTAATAATGGTAGGGCATATGACAAAGGCTAATGAGATGGCTGGCCTTAGAACGCTAGAACATCTGGTGGATACGGTGATATATTTAGAAGGGGAAAGTGATGAGGAACTGAGGACCTTAATGGCCACTAAGAATAGATTTGGTAGGACAGGTGAAATAGGACTTTTCTCCATGGGGGAAAAAGGCATGATACCAATAGATGATCCTTCTGAATTCTTTATGACTAGACGGGATGATGGGGAAATAGTTCCAGGTAGTGCATTATCGGTAATCAAGGAAGGTTCTAGGCTTATAGTAGTTGAGATAGAGAGCCTAGTCTCCCATTCTTTCACCCCATACCCAGGTAGGATAGGTGAGTGCCTAAGAAAGGATCAGCTAAGTACCTTAATATCCATCCTTGAGCAAAGGGGCAATATTGGATTGTACGATAAAAATGTGGTTATAAAGACTACAGGGGGATTGCGATTAAGCGAGCAATCGGTAAATTTAGCCATTATAATGAGTATAGTTTCCTCTATATACAATAAGGGAATTCCCAACGATGTAGTATTTATTGCAGATGTAGGTTTGACGGGGGAGTTGAAAAGGGTTCCCTCCTTGGAGGGAAGGGTTAGAGAATTGAATAGAATGGGCTTTAAAAAGGTATATATTCCTAGGGATGGGTTGAAATCAAACAGCTCATTTGAAGGGATTCAGGTATATCAACTTAGGACTTTGCAGGAGGTTATAGATTCCGTATTTAGTTTGCCGTAGGCTCGGGGTATGCGTTTGGTATTGGAATATATGATAATCCATATAATATATTGGAGAGGGCAATGCTTGGAGGTAACATGATGAGTACGAATTTGTATGAGGCCTTAAAGATGGTAGCTCCTGGAACCCAGCTAAGGATTGGATTGGATTATATAATAAGAGCTAATACAGGTGCCTTAATAGTGATAGGAAACACAAAGGAGGTCCAAGATATAGTCCATGGTGGGTTCTATATAGACTGTGAATATACTCCTTCTAATATATATGAGTTGGCCAAGATGGACGGTGCAATAATACTTAGTGGCAATTTAAATAAGATATTATATGCTAATGCCCAACTTTTTCCCTGCCAGTATATAGTATCTAGGGAGACGGGTACACGTCATAAGACGGCCGAGAGAGTAGCAAAACAAACTGGGGTATTGGTAATCGCTATATCTAAAAGGAGAAGGGTTATAACCCTATACAAGGGCAATTGGAAGTATGCATTGAAGGATATTAACGAAATATTGAACAAGGCTAATCAGGCAATTCAGACACTGGAGAAATATAAGTATACGCTGGATCGGACTATGGAAGAGCTTACGATGTTGGAATTTGAAAATTCGGTAAGGCTTCATGATGTTGCTAATGCTGTACAGAAGATGGAGATGGTTTGGCGTATAGGAAATGAAATGGATATGTATATATCGGAGCTAGGGGTTGAGGGAAGGTTGTTAAATATGCAGGTTGTGGAGCTGATGAACGGCGTGAAAGAGGACAGGTTAAATCTTATAAAAGATTATTTAAAGGACGGAGAGTCCGATCATCTTTTAGTGGGTAATGACATTGCAAAGCTAGACGATAAAGAATTATTGAATTTAAATGAAATTGCTCATCTATTGGGTTATGGCCGGGGAACAGACGTATTAGACCATAAAGTTACGCCCAAGGGTTACAGGATATTGAGCAGGATTCCAAGAATCCCAGCAAATATATTGGAAAATGTGATATCAAAATTTGGCACATTTCAGAGGATACTGTCTGCCTCATATGATCAATTGAATTCTGTAGAAGGCATAGGCGAAACTAGGGCAATGAATATTATTGAAGGGTTGAATAGATATTATGATTAGATGTTTAGAATAGAATACCAAGGCTAAGAGATATTCTTTAGCCTTGATAGATATCATCTAAATACTATTTGCCTTATACTATTTAAGGCTAAAAACTCCAAGAGCTTTTATATTGCTATACTCTTTTATTATGGTATCGGATAGGCTCATATTCAATGCATTGCATAATGCAGCTAGATAGAATAGATAGGCCCCCATTTCCTCCTGTAGTATCTCTTGGCATACGGTACAGAGATTTCCGTCTATATGATCCTTCATGCTATTTTTGATCTCTTCCAAGGAATCTTTGTTAAAGTCCTGTTTGGTTGCATTGATCTTAATACATCCGCAGGATGTAACGGATTTGGCTACCGCTCTATTTATTCTTGAATTATATTCATCTAACTTGGTCATAACATCTAGAATGCTCTTATGTCTGATAAGAGCCTCATCAACTTGGTTTTGAAAAGTGTCGCAGCTTAAGTCCTTTTGAACGTACACGTTGCTCGTGTCCATATAGTTCCACCCCTGTCAAATGATTATTGTTTATGATATCATTATACTGACTGGGACAAGTCATTGTCAAATTTTTCTAGCAAAATATTTTTGGAAATTAAAAAAGAGTATAAACAGTTGACCTGGAAATATTGTTATGGTAAAATATAATCTTTACAACCTTTGTGTACTAATGTATAATATAATAAGGACAATTACAATAGGAGGTTGTTATATGTTCAACATTGGAGATAAGGTCGTTTACCCTATGCACGGCGCTGGCATAATAGAGAAGATAGAGGAAAAGGAGATATTGGGGGAAAAGAGGAAGTACTATGTTATGAAGATGCCTATAGGAGATATGAAGGTTATGATTCCTGTCGATAATATTGAGGAGATTGGGATTAGGGAGATAATTACCAATGATGAAATGCAAAAGGTGCTAAATATATTGAAGGATGATAAGACTAAGATGCCACAAAATTGGAATAGGCGTTATAGGATGAATATGGAGAAGATTAAGTCTGGCGATATCTTTGAAATTGCATCCGTGGTTAGAAACCTTATACTAAGGGATGAAGAAAAGGCCCTTTCTACGGGGGAAAGAAAGATGCTGAATAGTGCCAAGCAGATGTTGATAAGTGAACTTGTACTAGTGTCCAATATGGATCAAGAGGAAACTGAGAGAATTATAGATGAAGCAATAAGTTTTTAATTTGAAGAAACAGTTATATATATTATAAAAATGGTAATAAATATACTATGGGAGGTGAATAGATGCTGGACAAAATTTTAAGGGGCATCATAAGTTTGATAGGCTTGATTTTAGGAATAGGATTGGTGGTAGGCTTAAAGACGCTGGAGATAATCGGCTTATCAAACAAAGGTTGGTTGAGTTTGATGACCTACTTGGGTACGAGTATATTCTTTGGAATTATATTCTTTATACTGGCCCCAAATATAATGAACGGTGGAAGGCGACTAGTTCAATTTGTTGAGAGGGAACTTCAAAAATTTCCTGCCTATGATATAGTTATAGGTTCTATTGGATTGATAATTGGTTTGGTCATTGCATATCTATTAAGTCAGCCTTTTTATAACCTTGAAATATCTTATTTAGGGGTAGTGGTATCCATAGTACTTTATGCTATATTTGGATACCTGGGTATAAAGATTTCTACAAGGAATAGGGAAGATTTTTTAAATACTGTGATGGGATTGAGGAGGACTCAGGGAAAGGGAAAGTCGAAGGGCGATTATAAATCTTGTCCCAAAATACTCGACACAAGTGTCATAATAGATGGAAGGATAGCTGATATTTGTAAGACTGGTTTTATAGAAGGGCCTTTAATAATACCGGAGTTTGTTTTAGAGGAATTACAACATATAGCGGATTCGTCGGATGCCCTTAAGAGGAACAGAGGAAGAAGAGGACTGGATATCTTAAACAAGATACAAAAGGAATTAGATATTGAAGTAATAATACATGATGAGGATTTTGACGATATAAAGGAAGTGGATTCTAAATTACTAAAATTAACCCAATTGTTAAAAGGTAAGGTTATTACAAATGATTACAATCTAAACAAGGTAGCAGAGGTTCAAAATATAGATGTATTAAATATAAACGAGTTAGCTAATGCAGTTAAACCGGTGGTACTGCCGGGGGAAGAAATGGCGGTTCAGGTTATAAAGGATGGGAAGGAATCAGGGCAAGGCCTGGCTTATCTAGATGATGGTACGATGATTGTAGTGGAAAGTGGCAAACGATATATTGGGAAAACCATAGATGTATTAGTCACCAGTGTTTTGCAAACGTCGGCAGGAAGAATGATATTTGCAAAGCCAAAAACTATAGTTGATAGAGCGATTTAGAGCCAATTTATTGGCTCTTATATTTTGTTTTACATCTCACCCATTTGTGCTATAATGTTGAAGAGGTGAATTTAATGTACAAAAATCACTATATTTCAGCCATAATTGCAGCGGCTGGAATGAGTAGTAGGATGAGAAGTAGCATAAATAAGCAATTTATATCCATTGACGATAAGCCTATACTTGCTCATACTATAGAAAAATTTGATAGATGTAAGTATATAGATGAGATAATAGTGGTTGCAAAGGAAGATGAGATGGGTTACTGTAAGAGGGAAATAGTAAATAAGTATGGATTTAAAAAGGTATTTAAAATAGTAAGAGGAGGCAAGGAAAGGCAGGATTCAGTGTATAATGGTATATTGGCATTGAATGGTAGGACGGATATAGTGTTGTCTCATGATGGCGCTAGACCTTTTGTAAGGGATGAAAATATAGTGGATAGCATAAGGGGAGCCATTGAATATGGAGCCTGTGTAGTTGGAGTCCCGGTAAAAGATACTATAAAGGTTGTTGAGGATGAAAAAAACATAGACGACACTCCAAATAGAGATCTATTGTGGGCGGCTCAAACGCCCCAATGTTTCAAGAAGGACATACTTATGGAAGGCTATAGGAGGGCCATAGAAGATAGTTTTATGGGCACGGATGATAGTATGTTGGTAGAGAGATTGGGTATAGATGTAAGAATGATAATGGGAAGTTATGATAATATAAAGATAACTACTCCGGAGGATCTAATGATAGCCGAATCGATTTTGAAAGGTGAGGAGACTATATTTGAAAAGATAGGGTTGACATTACAGGGTAGATAGGGTGATTGTATATGAGGGTAGGTATAGGATACGATGTCCATAGGCTGGTTAAGGATAGGAAATTGATAGTTGGAGGTGTAGATATACCTTTTGATAAGGGTTTACTAGGACATTCCGATGCAGATGTCCTGGTGCATGCCATTATGGATAGTATATTGGGGGCACTAGGTTTAGGAGATATAGGTAAGCATTTTCCAGATACAGATAACTACTATAAGAATATATCTAGCCTCATCTTGTTGCAGGAGGTTTATGATATCATGAAAGAGCGTAAATACAGGGTGGGAAATATAGATGCTACTATCGTAGCCCAAAGGCCAAAACTAGCTCCGTATATAGAGGAGATGAAAGGGAACATAGGCAAGATTTTAAAGACCTCAAATATTAATATAAAGGCCACTACGACGGAAAAACTGGGCTTTGAAGGCAGGGAAGAGGGGATGGCTGCTCATAGCGTTTGTCTACTGATTTCCAGTTGACAATATATAGGTGTTTTAGTATCATTATTGATAAATTAATATAAGCTACGACAGGAATAGTAGGTATTAATGGTCTAAGAGAAGAGGTCATTTGGTGGGAGACCTCTGGCCCGCTTAATATTCGAACCCGTCCTGGAGCTTTTAGGCTAGTATTTAGGCTTAAGCGTTGACTGCGTTAAAGTCTTGAGTGGATTCAAATATAGGTGTATTGAATCTATTAGAGTGGTACCACGGAAGGAAACCTTTCGTCTCTAACGGTTGGAGGCGAAGGGTTTTTATACTATGATAGAATAGTTGTTAGTTATAAAATAGGTAGGAGAGGGGATATAAGATGAAAATGTCAAAATTATATATGCCGACTTTGAGGGAAACACCTTCTGAAGCGGAGATACCAAGCCATCAATTGTTATTAAGGGCAGGTATGATACGTAATCTGGTATCGGGAATTTATTCATATTTGCCCCTTGGATACAGGGTGATTAGAAAGATTGAAAATGTGGTAAGGGAGGAGATGGACAATGCCGGATCCCAGGAGACCTTAATGTCAGCCATTCAACCTAGAGCATTATGGGATGCCAGCGGGAGATGGGAAGATTTTGGACCGGAGATGTTTAAACTTAAAGATAGGAATAGTAGGGATTTCTGCTTAGGACCAACCCATGAGGAATATTTTGCAAGCCTTATTAAGGGGGAGATAAAATCTTATAAACAGCTGCCATTAAATCTATATCAAATACAAACCAAATACAGGGATGAAAAGCGACCTAGATTTGGAGTGATAAGGGCGCGAGAGTTCATTATGAAGGATGCTTATAGCTTTGATAGGGACAAAGAGGGAATGGAAAAATCCTACAAGGAGATGTGGAAGGCCTATGATAGGATATTTGATAGATTGAAACTTAGGTATAAGGTCGTAGAAGGGGATTCTGGTGCCATGGGAGGGAATCGCTCTCATGAGCATATGGCTATGTCAGAAGTGGGAGAGGGCTTGATAGTTTATTGTGCTCAATGTGATTATGCAGCCACAGATGAAAAGGCAAAAGTAGTATACGATATTAAAAAACCAGATGAGGATATGGGGGAAATGGAGAAGGTATATACCCCCGAAGTTACAACTATCGATGATTTGGTAGATTTTTTCAATATAGAGAGGAGTAGGTTTGGAAAGGCTGTAGTATATAATGCTTCGGGTGAACCTATTGTGGTAATAGTACCTGGGGACAGGGAATTGAATGAGACTAAGCTATGTAATTATTTGAAGATTCCTGAGCATGAACTGGAGATGGCAAACGATGAAATGGTTAGGAATATATCTGGAGCTGATGCAGGGTTTACCGGGCCAGTTGAGCTTAAAAGTAATGTGAGGCTTGTAATAGATTCAAGGATTACTAACATGACAAATCTAATAGTGGGTGGGAATGAAACTGGCTATCACCTTAAAAATGTAAATTATGGTAGAGATTTCAATGGAGAGGTGGTAGAGGATTTACTCCTTGTGGAAGAAGGGGATGTTTGTCCCAAATGTGGAGCTGCCCTGATTATGGATAGGGGAATAGAGGTAGGAAACATATTTCAACTAGGAACAAAATACAGCGAAAGTTTAGGCGTAAACTATTTAGATGAGAACGGTAAAGAAAGACCTATAGTAATGGGCTCCTATGGCGTTGGCATATCTAGAACTATGTCTGCTATAGTAGAACAGTATCATGATGAATACGGGATTATATGGCCTTTGATAGTGGCACCTTACCATGTAATAATTACGGTTATCAACTATAATGATGAGGAACAAAGAGTGCTAGGAGAAAGATTATATGAAGATCTAAGAAATAGAGGATTAGAGGTTCTATTGGATGATAGGAAGGAGAGGCCGGGAGTTAAGTTTAACGACAGAGATTTAATAGGGATACCTATTAGGATCACTGTAGGCAGGAGAGCGGCAGAGAACATTGTGGAATACTCCTTAAGGAAGGATGGAAAAAATATTGAAATAGAAGAAGATCAAATAATAGCTAAAATTGAAGATGAGTTTAGGAAAGAGGGTCTTAAAATATAAAATGGGCTGGTTTACCAGCCTTATTTTATATTCGTATTATCATCTATAACAGGATTTTTAACATAAATTTTGTGGTTTATAGAACTTGTAATATTAATAGTAATAGGGTATTCTATTTTAAGAACCTATTTTAAATTTGGGGGGATTTTGATGGGAAGAAAAGTTATAGGACTTGCGTTGATTATGATAATCGCTTTTTCATCGGTAGTTTTTGCAGATCAGGAAATGAGCGAAGTGGTAGTTGCCCTAGGTAAAAATCTATCTGCAGATCAGAGGCAGCAGATGTTGAGTTCCTTTGGGGTGGATGAAAATGTACGAATAATAGAGGTTACAAATGAGGAGGAAAGACAATACCTAGGAAAGCATATAGACGAAAAACTTCTTGGCACTAGGGCTATATCCTCCGTGTATGTAGAAAAACTTCCGGAGGGTGAAGGGATAACGGTTCAATCTAACAATATTACTTGGGTAACAGATGATATGTATAGAAATGCTTTGGTAACAGCTGGGGTTAAGGATGCTAATATTAAGGTGTCTAGTCCCACCCAAGTGTCTGGCACTGCAGCTTTAACCGGGGTTATTAAGGCATTTGAAGATATAACTGGGGAAGCTATTACTGAAAAGGAAAAGGAAATAGCTAGCGAAGAAATTGCTAAGACGGCTACGCTAGGAAATGAAATAGGCAAGGAGAAGGCTCAGGAGCTTATAAATAATGTGAAGATCTATATAATCAATAACAATATAAAAGGAAAGGGCTCGATAAGGGAGGTAGTAAAGCAAATTGCAGAAGATCTAGGTATAGAATTGACTGATAATCAAATAGAACAAATAGTATCCCTTATGAGTCGAATATCCAAATTGAATCTAAATGTAGATCAGATAAAAGAACAGCTCAAGGATCTGTCGGGCAAAATAGATAGGATAGCGGACCAGAATATAGAAATAGGTTCTATATTGGATAGGATATTGAATGCTATAATTGACTTTTTTAATAGGTTTTTTTAAATTGATATAGGTGGAATCGATTAGTGGTTAATTATTTTGAACAACTTAAATAGGGTATGATTACAATTAATATAGTAGGAGGAATTGCTTTGAAACAGGTTAGATTGAGATTTGCACCAAGCCCTACGGGATATTTACATATAGGTGGCTTGAGGACTGCTTTGTATAACTATTTATTTGCAAAGCATAGCGGTGGTAAGTTTATATTGAGAATTGAAGATACGGATAGATCTAGATATGTGGAAGGAGCTATTGAGGATTTGATTGAGTCCTTAAATTGGGCAGGTATCAAATATGATGAGGGGGTATTTATAGAGGACGGCAAAGTGGTAGAAAGGGGAGATTATGGTCCCTATATACAGTCTAAGAGGTTGGATATCTATCAAAAATACGTAGATCTACTTATTGAACAAGGGGATGCCTATTATTGTTTCTGTTCTAAGGACCGATTAGATGAAGTTAGGGAGGAGCAGAAGGTTAAAGGCTTAATCCCTAAGTATGATGGATTTTGTAGGAGTTTAAGCTTAGACGAAGCTAGAGAGAGGATATCTGAGGGTGAAGAATATGTAGTGAGATTAAAGTTACCCCATAATAGGGATATAAAATTTCACGATGTAGTAAGGGGAGACATTACTATAAACACCGAAGATATAGATGATCAGGTATTGTTAAAATCTGATGGGTATCCTACCTACCATATGGCGGTGGTGATAGACGATCACCTAATGGGTATAACCCATATTGTAAGGGGGGAGGAATGGTTATCATCAGTTCCAAAGCATGTATACTTATATGAAGTGTTAGGATGGGATATACCTGTATTTGTACATCTACCCACAGTGCTTAACAAGGACAGGAAGAAGCTAAGTAAGCGCCATGGAGATGTAGCCGTTGAGGATTTTATGTCGAAGGGCTATCTGCCTGAGGGCCTAATCAACTATTTAGCTTTGGTAGGCTGGAGCCCTGAAAATAACCAAGAAATATTCTCAATGGAGGAGCTAATAAAAGCTTTTTCATTTGAAAGAGTTGCTAAAACTGGAGGTATATTTGATATAAATAAATTAAACTGGGTGAATGGTCACCATATCAGAAATTATGACTTAGACGAGCTTACTAGATTGGCCATACCCTACTTAAAGGAAGCCGGCTATATAGATGACAGGGATATAAAGGAGAAATACAATTGGATAAAGACCATGGTAGAAACGGTACGAGAGGGCATATCCTATATCTCGGAAATTACCGAGAAGGTGGATATCTTTTTCAATAATAAGATAGAGCCAGAAGATGAAAATGCATTATCTATGTTAAAGGGTCAACAGGTACCTGCAATATTGGATGCATTTAAAGAGGAGTTAAAGGAAATAGAAGAGGTAGATGAGGAGTTTACTAAAGGTATCATGAAGAGGATACAGAGGGCTACAGGTGTTAAGGGGAAGGATCTATTTATGCCTACAAGGGTGGCCTTGACCGGGAATAGTCACGGACCGGAATTGACAAGCATCATGTATATATTGGGTAAACAAAACATATTAGCAAGAATAGAATATATAGAGGAGAATTTTTTAAAAGGTTAGATGAACTTTACGTTAAGTTAATATTAAATTAACCAAAATAGATTAATTGGTTTAAATAGCTATGATGGGGAGAAGTAGGTCATAATAATCCAACAGAGAGGGGTTTCCATAGGCTGAAAGAAACCCCGGGAATATATTATGATTGAAATGCACCCTGGAGCATATTGTCTGAAAATAGCTAGTAAGATAATACGACTGACGGCGTTATACGTATCAAAGTGGTAGCAAATTTATAGGCTAACAATATAGAGTGGAACCGCGGGTAACCGTCTCTTTAGTTGAGACGGTTATTGTTATTTTATCCAAATGAGGGGATAATTGCTCTAGTTATCAATTAATATTATATCTATTTAATGGAGGAATGATATAGGATGCGATTATATAACACATTGACTAGAAGGAAGGAAAAGTTTATACCCATTGAGGATGGAAAAGTGAATATGTATGTATGTGGACCTACAGTATATGATTATATACATGTAGGTAACGCTAGGCCGTTAGTAACCTTCGATACTTTGAGAAGATACTTTATTTACAAAGGCTATGATGTAAAATACGTAGTTAATTTTACCGATATAGATGATAAGATAATTCAAAAAGCTCAAAAGGAAGGGCTAACGTATAGGGAAATTGCCGAGAGATATATCGATGAATTTAAAAAGGATGCCAAAGGACTAGGTTTATATGATGAAAAAACTTGGCATCCTAGAGCTACCGACTATATAGATGAAATAATAGAATTTGTTGACGGCCTTATGAAAAACCAGGCGGCATACAATGTGGATGGAAATGTTTATTTTGATATATCCAAGAGTCGAGATTATGGAAAGTTATCTAAGAAAAACATAGATGAACTCATGGAAGGAGCTAGAATAAAGGTTAGCGAGGAGAAGAAAAATCCTATAGATTTTGTATTATGGAAAAAATCAAAAGCTGGGGAACCTTCTTGGGATAGTCCCTGGGGATGTGGCAGACCTGGTTGGCATATAGAGTGCTCTGTAATGGCGCGAGAACTTCTAGGGGATACTATAGATATTCATGCCGGTGGAGAGGATTTGCAATTCCCTCACCATGAAAACGAAATAGCTCAGTCAGAAACCTTGTCGGGAAAGCCGTTTGCTAACTATTGGCTTCATAATTCTATGATATATGTGGATGATAAGAAGATGTCCAAGTCAGAGGGTAACTTTTTCACCGTTAAAGATATAAAAGAAGAGTTTGATTTGGAAGTTTTAAGGTTTTTCATCCTTTCATCCCATTATAGAAGTCCTCTCAACTTTAGTAAAAAGTCGCTTTTGCAGGCAGAAAGAGGCTTAGAAAGGCTATATAATGGGAAGAAAAACTTAGAATACCTACTAGATAGGACCGTGGAAAAGAAGCTTGAATCAGAAGATGAAAAGTTATTAGAGCAGATAGATATGTATAAGCAAAACTTTATCAAGAATATGGATGACGATTTAAATACTGCAGATGGAATAGCTAGTATATTTGATATAGTCAGATATTCCAACTCCAATTTTAATGAGAAGACTCCCAATCATGTGATACAATATACCTATGATATTATTTTAGAACTATCTGAGGTATTGGGTATTCTATCTAAGGAAGATGATATATTAGAGGATGAGATATTGGAATTAATTGAAAAGAGAGCAGAAGCCAGAAGGAATAAGGATTATGAACTAGCCGATGGCATTAGAGATGATCTATATCAAAGGGGAATTGTATTGGAAGATACAAAGGATGGAGTGAAATGGAAGAGGATTTAGTATATAATAATGAATTAAACAACATATGGATAAGGGGGAAATGCTTTGAAAGTAGAGCTATTAAGATACACTCCTGATGGGGAGAAACTGGTCGCTTCTGCAGCTAAATTATGTTATTCATCTACGGGAATAGAGAGCATCGAGAAGGGCTTAGATGAATCGAATGTGCAGAGGTTTTTGCAGGTTTTGGTGGACTTGGGGCATGAGTCTCCTATAGAGCATGTGAATTTCACGTTTGCAATTGAAGGGGTTTCGAGGGCGTTAACCCATCAATTGGTTCGACATAGACTGGCAAGCTATTCACAGCAATCGCAAAGATATGTAAAGCTAGATCAGTTTGAATATATAATACCTCCTGCCATTTCTGAGGACGAGGGGGCTAAAAGGTTGTTTATTAGGGCTATGGAAGAGGATCAAAAATACTATGATAGAATAACGAATATTCTTTATAAAAGATATCTTGAAGAATATTCAAATCAAGGCATTGAGGAGGCCAAGGCAAAACAAAAAGCTGAAAAGGAAGCCATAGAAGATGCAAGATATATTTTTCCCAATGCCTGTGAAACCAAGATAGTATTAACCATGAATGTTAGAAGCTTATTGAACTTCTTTAAGTTGAGATGTTGCAATAGAGCGCAATGGGAAATAAGGAACCTAGCCATAGAGATGCTTAAGAAGGCAAAAGATGTATATCCTATCCTATTTAAGGGAGCTGGACCTGGTTGTGTAAATGGACCTTGTCCGGAGGGGAGTATGACATGTGGCAAAATAACCGAGGTCAGGGAGACGTTTAAAAATCTTTAGTGAAAGGGTATGGTAATAAAACAATTTCAGAAGGTGAGTGGGGGAAGTGAAGGAACAGTATGTTGTAGGTAGAAATCCTATATTAGAAATATTGAGGACCGATAGGCATATTAATACTATATTTATTGCCAAAGGGGAACCCAGGGGTTCTATTAATAGAATCATAGAAATAGCCAAGGATAGAAATATCACTATTGAGCGGGTGGATAAGAATAGGTTGAATCGAATATCTGGAACTAGTGCACATCAAGGGGTGGCCGCTTCGGTGGCACCCTACGAATATTCGACAGTAGACGATATCCTTTGTATTGCAGAAGAAAAAGATGAACCCCCTTTTATTTTGATACTGGATGGAATAGAGGATCCCAATAATCTGGGCTCTATCATTAGGACAGCGGAAGCTGGTGGTGTCCATGGTATAGTCATACCTAAAAGAAGAGCAGCTCAGGTAACCCAAGCTGTATATAAAAGCTCTGCAGGGGCAGTGGAATTTTTAGCTATTGCAAAGGTAACCAATATTTCTGATACAATCGATAGGTTGAAAGATAAGGGTCTGTGGATATATGGAGCCGATATGGGCGGGGAGAAGTTTTACTTTGATTGGAATTTAAAAGGTCCTATTGGATTGGTAATAGGGAGTGAGGGTAAAGGAATTTCCAGGCTGGTGAAGGAAAAATGTGATGTCTTGTTAAAAATCCCTATGGAAGGAAAGATATCCTCTTTGAATGCTTCGAATGCTGCCTCCATATTAATATACGAAGTGGTAAGACAAAACCATGGTAGCTAAAAGCAGTGGGGTTAAAGAATATTTATTTGTCGATGGATACAATATTATTAATTCCTGGGATAGCTTAAGGGAATTAAGTGAAATCAGCTTAGAGGTGGCTAGGGATGAATTAATCGAAGTGATGGCAGAATATCAACACTATTTAGACATTCAAGTTATAATAGTATTTGATGCACACATGGTTAAGGGGCAAAATGGGAAAGAGGAAATGATTAAGGATGTTAAGGTGGTATATACAAAGGAGACCCAAACGGCGGATCAATATATTGAGAAGGTTCTAGATGAAATTGGCAGAGTTAAAAGGGTTAGGGTAGCTACATCTGATTGGATGGAACAGCAGATAGTGCTAGGAAGGGGAGGTACCAGGATATCGGCTAGGGAATTGGAGATTGAAATACTTAATCAGAAAAGAACTATTAAACGTAGAAGAGATAGGGAAAAAGTTAGAAACGATTTGCTTATGGGTAGATTACATGAAGATATATTGTTAAAGCTGAATAGATGGGGGAAAAACGAGGAATAACTTGACTATTAATCTAAATTTAATTATAATTTATTTAAATAAATTATAATTAAATTTAGATTAATAGTCAAGTTATTCCT